>NZ_ALEE01000065.1 GCF_000282995.1 Melaminivora alkalimesophila | reverse complement strand
CGGGGCTGTCGTCGAACAGCAGCTTGGTAAAGCCCTCGTCACGGCCGTTGGCGATGGCGCGGCCGCTGGCCGCCCAGGGGAACAGGCCCTTCTTGACCTTGATGCCCTGCGCCTTGGCCTGGTCCTCGGTCAGGCCCACCCAGGCCACTTCGGGGTCGGTATAGGCCACGCTCGGGATCACGCGGGCGTTGAAGGCAGCGCTTGCCAGTTCCTTGTTGCCCTGCAGTTCACCGGCGATGACCTCGGCCGCCACGTGCGCCTCGTGCACCGCCTTGTGCGCCAGCATGGGCTGGCCCACGATGTCGCCGATGGCGAAGATGTGCGGCACGTTGGTGCGCATCTGGATGTCGACGTTGATGAAGCCGCGGTCCGTCACGGCCACGCCTGCTTTTTCAGCGGCGACCTTCTTGCCGTTGGGCGTGCGGCCCACGGCTTGTAGTACCAGGTCGTAGACCTGGGGTGCGGGGGCGGTACCGCCCTCTTCCGCTGGCGCAAACGTCACCTCGATGCCTTCGGGTGTGGCCTTGGCGCCCACCGTCTTGGTCTTGAGCATGATGTTGTCGAAGCGCTTGGCGTTCAGCCTGGGTCTGGCTGTCGATGAAGTGGCAGTGCGCCTGCACGCCGGGCACGCCAAAGTCGTTGGCACCGCTGCCCAGGGCCAGCACCAGCACGTCGTAGGGCACGGCGCGTGGCCCGACCACGGGTCTGTCACCCGCCGATGGCAGTTCGGCCAGGTGCACCAGGCGGCGGTTGCGGCTGAGCCCGCACAGCTCGCCGGGCTCATAGGCAAAGCCTTGGGCGCGCGCCTGGGCCAGCAGGCTGACTTTGTGCTGGTGCACATCGCGCGTGCCGGCGGCAATGGTGTGCAGCATGGGCTTCCACAGGTGGGTGAGGCTGCGGTCGATCAGCGTGACCTGGGCGCGGCCTTTGCGCCCCAGTTGCTGGCCTAGCCGGGTGGCCAGCAGCAGCCCGGCGGTGCCGCCGCCCACGATGACGATGCGCGGGCAGGGGGAGAAGCGGTGGGTCATGGCTTGGCGTTGGGGTTGGCTGCGGTGCGCTCAGTGCCTGCATCGTCGGGCTGCCAGGCGGCCAGGGCCAGTTGCACGCGGGCGTAGGCCTGCAGGGCATCGGCTTGCTGGGCCATGGTGCTGCGGCGTGCTTGCAGCCATTGGGCCTGGTGCTGCAGGGCTTCGGTGGGGGGCTCCAGGCCGGTGTCAAAGCGCTTTTGCGCGTGTTGCGCAGCGCGCTGGGCCGCGCTTTCGGCCTGCGTGGCATGTTGCCAGGCGGTGCGGGCGGCGCCCCATTGGCGCAGGGCCGATTCGCTGTCGGCCAGGGCCTGCAGCACGGTGTTCTCAAACTGGTGCCAGGCCACTTCGTCGCCTGCCTTGGCAGCCGCAGCGCGGGCGCGGTTGCGGCCTGCGTCCAGCCAGTCCCACTGCAGGGCGGGGCCCACGGCGTAGCGCACCGCGCTGGCCTGGCCCAGGGCGCCAAAGGGGGCGTTCAGGCCCGCGCTCAGGTTCAGGCTCAGGCGGGGCAGGTGGGCGCGGTCGGCCAGCACGGTCTCGCCCAGTGCTGCGCGCAGTTGTGCGTCGGCACGCGCCACGTCGGGGCGGCGCGCCAGCAGGTCGGTGGGTTGCACCACGCCGCTGGTGTCAGGCACGGCGGGCAGGGCGACGCTGGCGGTGGTCTGGGGGGCCAGCAGGGCTTGCCAGGTGCTGTCGGCCTCGGCGGTGGCAGGGGCGCGGCCTGCCAGTACGGCCAGGGCCGCACGGGTGGCGTGCAGCGCGGCCTGGGTTTGGGCGATGGTGGCCAGGGCCTGTTCGCGCTGGGCTTGGGCGGCCAGGGCTTCGCGTTGGTCGGCCAGGCCTGCGCGCTCACGGGCTTGCAGCAGGGTGTGGCGGCGTTGCAGCACGTCGCTTTCTTCTTGCAGCCGTGCCAGGTCGTGTTGGTACAGGCGCAGCAGCACGTAGTGGCGCACCACCTCGGCCTGCAGCAGGGCTTCGGCGCTGTGGGCGGTGGCGGCTGCGGCGTCGGCCTGGCGCTGGGCCACGGCGCTGGCGGTGCCGACGCGGCCAAACAGGTCGATCTCCCACGACACCATCTGGGCGATGGTGCCCAGGCGCTGCTCTGGTGGGCGCGGCTGGCCCTGGTTGTAGGGGTCCACCTCGGCGAGCGAGGGGCGCTGGGCCTGGGCTTGGGCGCTCAGGCTGCCCTGGGGCAGGGCGGAGCGCTCGGCCAGCCCGGCCAGGGCGCGGGCTTGGCGCACGGCGGCCACGGCGGCCTGGCGGTCCTGGTTGTGCTGCATGGCGGTCTGCACCAGGGTGTTGAGCTGCTCGTCTTGCAGAGCTTGCCACCAGTGGCGGCTGGGGGTGCCGGTGGCCAGGCCCAGGGCGGCGGTGGCGGGCATGGCGGTGCTGTGGCGTTCGGTGGCAGGGCCGATGGCACTGGGGGGCGTGACGCTGGCGCAGCCAGTGAGCGCCAGGGCCAACAACCCGGCCAGGGCCGTGCGGCGGTGGAGAAGGGGGGAGCGCATGGGGTGTTTCTCCTTCAGGCGTTGGTGGGGTGCACGCGGTAGGCGGCGGCATACAGGGCGGGGATCAGGCCCAGGGTGATCAGGGTGCCCAGGGCCAGGCCGCCCATCATCACGACGGCCAGGCTGGTCCACACCGCGCCGCCAAACAGCCACAGTGGCACCAGTCCCAAGATGCAGACCATCTTGGTCATGACGATGGGGCGCAGGCGCTTGGAGGCGGCGTCTTCAATGGCTTCGGCGGCGGGCATACCGCTGCGGCGGGCTTCTTCGATGGCGTCCAGCAGCAGCACCGCGTTGTTCACGATGATGCCGGCCAGCGCCAGCAGGCCCAGCGTGCCCACAAAGGTGAGCGTGGTGCCCGTGGCGATGAGTGCCAGGGCCGCGCCGATGGACACAAACGGGATGGTGGCCAGCACGATGAGGCTCTTGCGGACGCTTTCAAACTGCCACACGAACAGGATGAACATGGCCACCACGCACACGGGCAGCAGTTGGGCGATGGCTCCGTTGGCGCTGGCGCTTTCTTCGATTTCGCCGCCCAGGGCCACACGCACGCTGCCAGTGGCATTGCCGGGGTCTTGCAGTTGCTGCAGGGTGTTTTGCACGCTGTCGGCCACACCTTGCGCGGTCATGTTCGGGTGCTTGGCCGTGACGGTGATGGCGCGCTCCTGGTTGTAGCGCTGGATCACCGAGGGCTGCGGCGTCAGCTGCACCGTGGCCACCTGGCCCAGCGGCACGCTGCCGCTGCCGTCGGCCTTCTGGATGGGCAGTGCGGGCAGTTGCTCGATGCGGGTGCGCCAGGTGGCGTCGCCGCGCAGCACGATGGGCAGGACGGTGTCACCCTCACGGAACTGCGAGATGGTGGCGCCCGAGAGCACCTGGTCCAGGCTGCGTGCGATATCGCTGCTGCTCACACCGGCGGCTTGCGCCTTGACCTGATCGATGCGCACATCCAGTTGCTGGATGAAGCGCTCGGCGTCGTTGTGCACTTCGCCGATGCCGGGGGTGGCGCGCAGGGCTTCTTCCAGCGCCTCGGCGGCGGCGTAGTGGCTCTTGCCGTCGCTGGCGGTGATGCGGAACACGGCGGTGCCTGCGTCCGAGGAGCCCATGGAGAAGCGCTTGGGGTCCAGGCGCAGTTCAGGGAACTGTTGGCCCAGCCCGGTGCGCAGGCTTTCAATCGCGGCAGCGTGGGTCACGCCAGGTGCCAGGGTGAGCACGGCATATGCCCGGTGGGCCGCAGGTGTGGGCGGGTTCAGCGCCAGGATGAAGCGTGGGCCGCCATCGCCCATGTACACCGCTGCGCTCGCGATCTCAGGGAAGGCTTTCTTGTCGGTCAGTGCGCGGCTGATGGCAGCCGTGGTGTCCAGCGTGTGGCGGGTGCTGGCGTCTGGGGCCAGCTCGATGGCCATTTGCAACTGGCGCCGTTCCGAGGCGGGCATCAGCTCTGAAGGCACCTTGGTGAACAGCCACCCGGCGGCCACCAGCAGGGCCACCATGGCCCCGATGTACAGCGTCTTGTGGCCCAGCACCCAACGCACCTTGCCCCGGTACCAGGCGGTCAGCGACTCCACGGCGCGTGCGGTCCGGCTGAGTTCGGCATGGTGCTTGGCAAAGTACTGGCACAGCAAGGGCGTGACGGTGACGGCCAGCACCAGCGACAGCAGCAGCGCAATCGCCATCACGATGCCCATGCTGCGCAGGTATTCGCCCGTTTCGGTCTTGGAGAGCACCAGGGGCATGAAGGTCAGGATGATGGCCAGCGAGGACACCAACAGCGGCACCAGCATCGTGCGCCCGGCTTCGGCGGCGGCTTGCTCGCGCGGCTCACCCAGGGCCAGGCGGCGTTCCATGTCCTCGGCCACCACGATGGCGTTGTCCACAAACAGGCCCAGCGCAATGATGATGGCGCCCACCGAGATGATGTGCAGGTCGATGTTCAGCAGCTTCATGATGGCCAGGGTGCCCAGCACCGTGGTGGGCACGATGGCTCCCACGATCAGCCCGGTGCGCAGGCCCAGGAAGAGCACCACCACCGCCATCACGATGAGGGTGGTCTCCAGAAACACCTGGCCGACCTGTGTGAGCTGCTTGGTCACGATCTGGGCCTGGTCGGTGATGGGCACCAGGCTCATGCCCACGGGCAATTGGCTTTCGAGGTGCTGCACCTGCGCACGCAGGTTCTTGGCAAAGCTCACTACGTTCAGGCCCGGGTCCATCGACACCGCAATCACGGCCGCAGGCGTGCCATCCACAAACGCGCCAGACAGCGGTGGGTCTTGCGGCGTGCGCTCAATGCGCGCAATGTTCTTGAGCAGCATCGTGCCGCCCTGGGGCAGCGCAATCGGGGTGGTGCCCAGGTCCGCGGGGGTGCGGGCGTCGCCGCTCACCGTCAGCGAGATTTCGGTGCCAGCAATGTCCATGAAGCCTGCTGCGGCCACCACGTTGCGCGAGGCCACGGCGCGTTCCACCGCGCTGGGGCTCAGGCCTTTGGCGGCCATGGCAGCCACATCCAGCACGATTTGCACCTGCTCGTCGCGCACGCCGTGCAGCGACACGCGCTCCACGCCAGGCACCTTGAGCAGATCGTCGCGCATTTTGCGGGCGTAGTGGCGCAGTTCACCGGCCTGGTAGTCGGGGCCGGTCAGGCCCAGGGTGAGCACGGCCACGCGGCCAAACTCGTCATCCACCAGCGGGCCCAGCGTGCCAGCAGGCAACTGCGGCTGCAATTGGTTCATGCGGGTGCGCAGGCGCTGCCACACCTCGGGCAGGCGGTCGGGCGGCACGGCGGCATCCAGCTCCACATAGGTGAATGCAAAGCCAGGGCGCACCGTGGTTTTCACGCGCTTGACCTCGGGCAGCCCGAGGATGGACTCTTCGGTGGGGTGGGCCACCAGTTGCTCCACCCTTTCGACATTGGCACCGGGGGTCATGCTGAGCACGGTAGCGGTGCGGATGGTGACCGGGGGCTCCTCGGTCGAAGGAAAGTCCAGTGCCAGCCACAGACCCACCAGCACCAAGGCCAGCATGGTCAGCAACGTGAAGCGCGGGCGTGCCAGGGCGGCGGTAGAGAGGCTCATGGCTGGCTCCCCTGGGGCGTGACGGGCTGGATGGCGGTGCCGGGCGGCAGGTGGGTCGCGCCCGCCAGCACCACCCGGTCGGTGCGGGTCAGGCCTTGCGCCACATGAACCCAGTCGCCCTGGGTGCTGCCCAGGGTCACGTCCACGCGCTCGGTGGTCTTGCCGTCTTGCGCCAGCCGCAGCACATGGCCCTGGCCCGCTTGTGCGCTGGGCACCACCGCACGCAGTGGTACCAGCACCCCAGTGGGTGCAGCGGTGCTGGCGGTGTTGCCCACGGCGGTCGGGATATGGATGGCCCAGGTCGAGCCGACCATGGCGTTGGCAGGGGCCGCCAGCGTGACGCGCACCGTGCCGCCCGCATCTTGTCGGCTGGCCACCCGCAGCACCCGGCTGGGCAGGGCTTGTGCCGACTGGAGATCGGCTTGGGCCGGGGTCAGGGTCACGGCTTGCCCCACTTTCAATGGCAGCGTGGCGGGTGTGGTCAACACCAGTTCGCGCCCCGTGCCGTCGATGTTCAACACGGGTGCACCAGGCCCAGCGGTTTGCCCGGCCTCCAGGTGCCGCACGCCCACCACGCCGCTGAACGGCGCGCGCAACTGGGCCTGGTCCAGAGACCACTGTGCGTTGTTCTCCTGCGCCTGGGCGGCCTTCAGCGCGGCCTCTGCAGCGGCCAGCTCGGCCTGCACGGCGGTCCATTCACCGGCGCCCGTGGCGCCCGCCTGGTGGGCCTGGCGTACCCGTTCGGCGCGCAGGGCCAGCTCGCCTGCCTGCGCCTTGGCACGGGCCACCTCGCCCGCTGCCGTGGCCCGTTGGGCGCGCAGCGGCTGCTCGTCCAGCTGGGCCAGCACCTGGCCGCGCTGCACCGTGTCACCGGGCTCGACCAGCACGCTTTGCACCCGGCCGCCCACGGCAAACGCCAGTTCGGCCCGCTGTGCGGCGCGAATCTCGCCCACCAGCTGGAAGCTGTTGGCACCCGCATCGCGCACCGGTACCACCAGGGCGGGGCGGATTGCTTCGGTCTTGGCGGGCGGCGTGGCCGGGCTGCAACCGGCAGAAAGAACACCCGCAGCCAGTGCCCAGTACAGGGCTTGGCGCGGCAGGGGGACAACGAGTGAAGACAACACGGTGGACCTCGGTAGGGGGGTGAAGTGCGTTGCGGTATCGCGATCCCGGGTGGGTGCGCTACCGGATGAAACGGTGAGCGCACTGTAGATGGAGGGGGCCAGGGAGCAGGGGGCTGGCTAGGACAAGAGTAGGACAATTTCGGTCAATAGTCCGGGCGTCAATGTGGAGAGATCCATCTGCAAGCATTTGATCGGTGCTGGTGTTCCGTCTGGAACATCGAGGGAACTAATTCGGTCAGTCTGGGGATCCCTTCGGTCAACTTTTCTCAGGATGAATCAGGATGCACTCATGAAAATCAAATAAAATCAAAGGCTTGATGGTCAATCGGGAGTGCGCTCTGGGGATATTGAGCATGGCAAAAAGGACATTTCGGGTCATCATGTGGATTGCTCGGCCGCTTTAATGTCACTGACAATGTCTTTCGCTCACGCCTCTATGTCCACCTCTTCCACCGTGCCCGATGCCCACATGGTGGCCGATATCGTTCCCTTCACGGCACGCTCCCTGCTGGGGCTGATGGAGGATCGCGGAGTGTCGCCGGAGCGTCTTTGCCGGGGCCTTGGCTTTATCCATGCCGACCTGCTGGATAGGCACCTGCAGCTTTCTCACCAGCAGGTGCGCAGCCTGATCCTGCGGGCGCATGCCATCACGCGCGATCCGGCTCTGGGGCTGGCGTGTGGCGCACGTCAGACGCCCGTGTCCTGGGGCTTGTTGGGCCTGGCCATGCTGACCTGCGAAACCTTTGGGGAGGCCATCGAATATGGTCTGGCCCAGCAAGGGGCTGGTGGAGCCATGCTGCACAACGTGTTTGAGGTGCGGGGGCGTGAGGCGCATCTGGATGTGACGCCACGCCTTTTTGACTTAGAAGTCGAGAACTTTCTGGTGGAGGAGAACTTTGCAGGGACCGTGGCTGTAAGTCGCTATTTGGTGGGGGCTGAATTTGCGCCGCTGCGCATCGATCTGGCATTCCCCAAGCCACCGCATGAAGAGCTATACCGCCGCTTTTTCCGTTGCCCGGTGCGGTTTGATGCGGGCAGGAGCCGGATGACCATAGAGTCCCACTGGCTCGGTGCTCGCCTACCGGGCTACGACCGCATCACCTGCGGGCTGGTGCGGGAGCAACTCAACACGCTGCTGCAAAAGCCGATTGGCCGCAATGACCTGGTGGAGTCACTGGCCAACCGGCTTCGCGTCGGGGTGGATGAGCGCATGCCCCAGCGGGAGCTTGCGCACATGGTCAATGTCAGTGAGCGCACTTTGCGCCGAAGGCTGGAGGCGCAATCCGTCAGCTACCGTTCGTTGCGCGACGAGACCCGTTTCGAGCGTGCCCGGGATTTGTTGGCCCGCACCTCCATGACCATGGCCCAAGTCGCTGATGCCGTCGGCTATTCTGATGCGCGGGCGTTTCGGCGGGCGTTCAAGCGATGGTCGGGGCAGCTGCCTGCTCAGTATCGCGCGGCCTCGCAGGCCTTACCTCCGGTGGCGGTGTAGCGCTGTGATAGTCCACCTACGATCTGGTTGTTGGCGCTGACAGGCTCGGGTTCTCTGCCAGCGGCAGCCGCATCCCAACGCGGAGCCCCTGCTTGCCTGCGGTTTCTGCCAGTGTTTCGCCGCCGTGGCGCAGTGCAATTTCTTCGACGATCGACAAGCCCAAGCCACAGCCGCCGGGCTTGTCCGAGCCGCGCCAGAAGCGGGCGAAAAGGTCGCCCATGTGTGCTTCGGGAACGCCTGGGCCATCATCCTCCACCACCAGCGCGGCCATGCTGGGTGCGCTGATGTAGACCCGCACCGTGACGGTGGCTCCCCGCCCGGCGTAGTGCAGGGCGTTGTCGATCAGGTTGTTCAGTGCCTCGCGCAGCAGCAAGGGGTGGCCTAGCACGCTCAAGTGTTCTTCGCCTTCGTATCCCAGGTCAATGCCCGCAGCCAGGGCCTTGGCGGTCCATTCGCGGGCCACTTCGCAGGCCAGTTGTGGCAGGTCCAACGGCTGCATGGGCACGTTGCTTTCGGACCGTGCCAGTTGCAGCAGCTGGTGCACCAGATGGGCACTGCGCTGGGCGGCCGACAGCACTTTTTGCAGCCGCTCACGCACCTGGGGCTCATGGCTTTCGTGCAGGGCTAGTTCGGTCTGGCCAATCAGGCCTGCCAGCGGCGTACGCAGCTGATGGGCAGCATCGTTGAGGAAGCGCTTTTCCTTTTGTTGCCCACGGGCCACGGCTTCCAGCAGGCGGTTGATGGTGCTGGCGAGGGAATACACCTCTTGCGGGGCCGAGGTCAGTTCAATGGGCGGTAGCGGGTCTGCCGCGTTGTGGCTGCGCTTGCCGGCCCGTTCAATCTGCGCTTCCAGCCGCTTGAGGGGTTGCAGGCCGCGCAGCACACCGGCATACACCAGTGCGCTCAGCACCAGGCCCATCAGGCCCATGGGCAGCAGCAGCTGTTCAAGCAGCTCCTGCGCGATGCGCTCGCGCACCGTCAGGCTCTGCGCCACCTGCACCCGCAGGCGCTGGCGGGCGGGCTCGCTGCCATAGTCCACCTCCAGCAAGGCCACACGCACGGTGCGGCTGTCCACCTTTGCGTGGTACAGCAACGGCTCGCCCAGCGTGATGGGCTGTGCGGGCGGCGCAGGCAGCTGCGCGTTGCCCAGCAGAAAGACGGATAGGAAATTCAACCGCATGAGG
>NZ_ALEE01000064.1 GCF_000282995.1 Melaminivora alkalimesophila | reverse complement strand
GGGGGGGGTGTTTGATTGCGCCAGCAGGCATATGTTGTTTGCTTGCATGGTTTTGGTGTTGTGTCCTGTCGTGCTTTTTTTTGCAGTCAAGGTTATAGGGTCAAGCCTCACGGGCAATTAGTACTGGTTAGCTTCATGCATTGCTGCACTTACACACCCAGCCTATCAACGTCGTGGTCTACAACGACCCTTCAGGGGGCTCAAGGCCCCGGCAGATCTCATCTTGAGACGAGTTTCCCGCTTAGATGCTTTCAGCGGTTATCTCTTCCACACTTAGCTACTCGGCGGTGCCACTGGCGTGACAACCGATACACCAGAGGTGTGTCCACTCCGGTCCTCTCGTACTAGGAGCAGGCTCTCTCAAATCTGCAGCGCCCACGGAAGATAGGGACCAAACTGTCTCACGACGTTTTAAACCCAGCTCACGTACCTCTTTAAATGGCGAACAGCCATACCCTTGGGACCGACTACAGCCCCAGGATGAGATGAGCCGACATCGAGGTGCCAAACACCGCCGTCGATATGAACTCTTGGGCGGTATCAGCCTGTTATCCCCAGAGTACCTTTTATCCGTTGAGCGATGGCCCTTCCATACAGAACCACCGGATCACTATGTCCTGCTTTCGCATCTGCTCGACTTGTCAGTCTCGCAGTTAAGCACGCTTATGCCATTGCACTATCGCCACGATGTCCGACCGTAGCTAGCGTACCTTCGAACTCCTCCGTTACGCTTTAGGAGGAGACCGCCCCAGTCAAACTGCCTACCATGCACTGTCCCCGATCCCGATAAGGGACCTGGGTTAGAACCTCAAACGCACCAGGGTGGTATTTCAACGTCGGCTCCAGGCAAACTAGCGTCTGCCCTTCAAAGCCTCCCACCTATGCTACACAGATCCGTTCAAAGTCCAATACAAAGCTACAGTAAAGGTTCATGGGGTCTTTCCGTCTTTCCGCGGGGAGATTGCATCATCACAAACATTTCAACTTCGCTGAGTCTCAGGAGGAGACAGCGTGGCCATCGTTACGCCATTCGTGCAGGTCGGAACTTACCCGACAAGGAATTTCGCTACCTTAGGACCGTTATAGTTACGGCCGCCGTTTACTGGGACTTCAATCAAGAGCTTGCACCCCATCATTTAATCTTCCAGCACCGGGCAGGCGTCACACCCTATACGTCCACTTTCGTGTTTGCAGAGTGCTGTGTTTTTATTAAACAGTCGCAGCCACCGATTCATTGCAACCGCTTTGGGCTCCCCCTGTACAGGTTCACCTACTTGCGGCATACCTTCTCCCGAAGTTACGGTATCAATTTGCCGAGTTCCTTCTCCTGAGTTCTCTCAAGCGCCTTAGAATACTCATCTCGCGCACCAGTGTCGGTTTGCGGTACGGTCGTCAATAGCTGAAGCTTAGTGGCTTTTCCTGGAAGCAGGGTATCACTCACTTCGGCAGCAAGCTGCCTCGTTATCACCCCTCATCTCAGATCCCCGGATTTGCCTAAGGACCACGACTACAGGCTTGAACCACCTATTCCAACAGGTGGCTGAGCTAACCTTCTCCGTCCCCACATCGCACTATTGATCGGTACGGGAATATTGACCCGTTTCCCATCAGCTACGCATCTCTGCCTCGCCTTAGGGGCCGACTCACCCTACGCCGATGAACGTTGCGTAGGAAACCTTGCGCTTACGGCGAGCGGGCTTTTCACCCGCTTTAACGCTACTCATGTCAGCATTCGCACTTGTGATACCTCCAGCAGCCCTCCCGAGCTGCCTTCACAGGCTTACACAACGCTCTCCTACCACGCACAGCAAAACTGTGCATCCGCAGCTTCGGTAACTGGCTTGAGCCCCGTTACATCTTCCGCGCAGGACGACTCGATCAGTGAGCTATTACGCTTTCTTTAAATGATGGCTGCTTCTAAGCCAACATCCTGACTGTCTTAGCCTTCCCACTTCGTTTCCCACTTAGCCAATTTTAGGGACCTTAGCTGGCGGTCTGGGTTGTTTCCCTCTTGAGTCCGGACGTTAGCACCCGGTGCTCTGTCTCCCGCGCTGTACTCTTCGGTATTCGGAGTTTGCCTTGGTTTGGTAAGTCGCCATGACCCCCTAGCCAAAACAGTGCTCTACCCCCGAAGGTAATACGCGAGGCACTACCTAAATAGTTTTCGGAGAGAACCAGCTATTTCCAAGTTTGTTTAGCCTTTCACCCCTATCCACAGCTCATCCGCTAGTTTTGCAACACCAGTCGGTTCGGACCTCCAGTACCTGTTACAGCACCTTCATCCTGGCCATGGATAGATCACTTGGTTTCGGGTCTACACCCAGCGACTAATTCGCCCTGTTCGGACTCGGTTTCCCTGCGCCTCCCCTACTCGGTTAAGCTCGCCACTGAATGTAAGTCGCTGACCCATTATACAAAAGGTACGCAGTCACCCTTGCGGGCTCCTACTTTTTGTAAGCATGCGGTTTCAGGATCTATTTCACTCCCCTCCCGGGGTTCTTTTCGCCTTTCCCTCACGGTACTGGTTCACTATCGGTCGATGATGAGTATTTAGCCTTGGAGGATGGTCCCCCCATGTTCAGACAGGATTTCACGTGTCCCGCCCTACTTGTCTCTAGCCTAGTACCACCGATCGGTTTTCGCATACGGGGCTATCACCCACTATGGCCGGCCTTTCCATGCCGCTTTGCTAACCCATCGACTATCACTAGAAGGCTCCTCCGATTTCGCTCGCCACTACTTTCGGAATCTCGGTTGATGTCTTTTCCTCGAGCTACTGAGATGTTTCAGTTCACCCGGTTCGCCTCAA
>NZ_ALEE01000062.1 GCF_000282995.1 Melaminivora alkalimesophila | reverse complement strand
CTTAGGGGGTGTGGGTGCCGGTGGCTTGGCAGGCGCGGGCGGCGCCGGAGGCGGCGGCGCAGGCGCAGGCGGAGGAGGCGGAGCAATGAATTCGCTCAGCACGGCCACCGGCACGACCATCTGCGGCGGTTCCTGGCGCTCCAGCCCGGACTGCAGCGCCCACAGCGCCGCAGCGTGCAACGCCAGCACCGAGCCGGCGATCGCCACGTTGCGTCCGAGCAGGGCGGGGGAGGCGCCGTACCGGTCAGGAAGGGTCATGGGAAGAGGAAGGGGCGCATCCGCCCCGACAAGGGCGGCCGCAAGCGCAGGGCGCCCGGCTTGGAGGAAAAGGGGCTATCTGCGGGCGGCCCACCAGGCCGCACACAGGACGATGATCAGGCTGCCGACAAGGGCTGAGAGGGCGTGCATGTCTTGCCTTCCTGAAGGTGGGGGGCAAGCGGGCTGGCCTGGAGGAGGGCTTCATTGTGCAGCGCGGCAACCGGCTGCGTGGCGCAGCACTGGGCAACCACATCGCGTGCGCAGTCCTCGCATCGGCCGCACTGGGTGGCGACGCCGAGTTCGAACTGGATCTCATCGAAGCTCATTCCTGCCCGGGCATGGCGTGCGATCTCGCGGTCGGACACGCGGCGGCAAACACAGACGATCATGGGCGGTCGGGCAGCACTGGCTGGCTTGGTTGGAGGATGGAGGGATTATAAATGAGAATCCATCGCATTAACCTTCCGACCCTGATGCCCTGTCGGGCAAAGTCCACACCGAGGGACGGAGGCACAAAAAACCGGCCACGGGGGCCGGTCGGGGCAGCACCGAGCGCTTGCCTCTTACTTGACGTGCTTGCCGATCAGGCCCGCCATCTCGAACATCGACACCTGGGGCTTGCCGAACACTTCCTTGAGCTTGGCGTCGGCGTTGATCATGCGCTTGTTGCTCTCGTCCTGGAGCTTGTGCTCCTTGATGTAGACCCACAGCTTGCTGATGATCTCGGTGCGCGGCAGCGGGTCCTTGCCGACCACGGCGGCCAGGGCGGGACTGGGCGTCAGGGGCTTCATGAACGCGGCGTTGGGCGCGCGCTTCTTGGCGGGGGCCTCGGCCTTCTTTGCAGTTGCCATCTTGGGTGTTCCTTGGGTGGTGGGTGAATGGAGGCACCAGCGAGTGCTGGTGGCTCCACTGGTAGCGGCGATGCTACTGGCAAAAAAAGCGGCGTCCAAGGAGGAAGACGATTTTTGACGTGCGCGGATGCCCTGCGTGTGGCGCCGGCGACAATCGACGGCTCAACTGCCGGGCTTCCGGTTTCCTTTGGTTTCACATCCGAGGCACTTGCGCCATGCACCCTTCCCCTGCCGCCCCCTTGGGCACCTGCGACCTGTGTGACGCCCACAAGGGCGACGACAGTGGCGCCTTCCGCGTCCTGCCGCCTGTCTTCCCCAGTTTTGGCGGCGTGGCGGCCTTCGGCGGGCCGGTCGCCACGGTGAAGTGTTTCGAGGACAACTCGCTGGTGAAGGCGGCCGTCGAGACGCCCGGCGGGGGCCGCGTGCTGGTCGTGGACGGCGGCGGCTCGCTGCGCCGGGCGCTGGTGGGGGGCAACCTGGCGGCCAGCGCCGCGCGCAACGGCTGGGCCGGGCTGGTGGTCAACGGCTGCGTGCGCGATGCCGCGGAGCTGGCGGCCACGCCGGTGGGCATCCGCGCGCTGGCGTTGGTGCCGCTGCCCACAGAAAAGCGCGGCGAGGGCCAGGCGGACGTGGCGGTCCTGATCCAGGGCGTGCCGGTGCGGCCGGGCGACTGGCTGTATGCCGATGCCGACGGGATCGTGGTGAGCGACCGGGCGCTGGGCTGAGCGCGCGCCGGGTTTCAGCGCCGAGGCCGGCCCACGCGCAGGGCGGCACGCGAGGGGAAGCTCGCCAGCAGCACGCTCGCCAGCGCCACGCCGAAGGCCACCGCCTGCAGGGCGGTGAAGCGTTCCCCGAGGAAGGCGATGCCCACCACGGCGGCGCTGACGGGCAGGAACACCGTGAAGACGCCGGCCTGGGCGGCCGGCACCGATTTCAGCCCCGTCATCCACAACCACACGCTCCAGGTACACGCCGCGAGACCGTAGAACAGCAGCAGCAGCCAGGTGCCGGGGGCGATCGCCGCGAAGTCGAAACGCCAGGCAAGCCACAGGCCCGCTGGCGTGGCAAGCGCAAGACCCCACAGGTTGATGAGCGCCGTGATGCGCCGCGGACCGAGGGTGCCGGTGAGTTTCTTGCCGATCACCGAATAGGCGCCCTCGCACACCGAAGCCGCAACCAGCAGCAGGTAGCCGAGCCACATCCCGGGAGCAGGAGGCGCGGCCTCCGCGGCGGCAGCGGCCGGGGAGGCGGGCTGCGCCAGCGTGAACAGCGCGATGCCCGCGACCGCGCAGGCCACCGCCGCCCAGGTGCGCGGGGCGATGCGCTCGCGCAGGAACAGCCAGCTCATGACCGCCACGCAGGCCGGGATGGACGCCATCACCACGCCGGCCGATGCGGCGCTCGTCAGGCTCACTCCATAGATCATGAAGACGGTGAACAGAAAGTTGCCCAGCAACGCATGCAGGAACAGCAACGCCTGCGTCTGCCGGGTGAGGGGCGGCTCGTCGGGGGGCCGGCGCAGCCAGCCGAGCATCGCGACGCCGCCGATGCCAAAGCGCAGCCACGCCAGCAGGAACACCGGGAAGGCAGCCGCCAGGGGCTTGGACAGCGCCACGTAGGCGCCCACCAGGGACATGCTCAGGGCCAACAAGGCGTAGGCGAGGGGGCGGCTCGGAAGCGACACGGTCGGGGCAAAGAAAGGACTCCGGGCCGCATCATGCCGGCAATCGGGCGCAGGGGCGTTTTGCATCATATGAATGAACTTCCATCATGTGGAACGGGGGGCTTGCTGCGCTGCCGCAATTTTTCTCAATACAAGAAAAAAGTTTTCACCTGGAGAAAAGACTGCTCCAAGTCCTTGTGGCGTCTGCAAAAAATTTATGTCTTATATAAGACATAAGAAGTTGCGCAAGTCTTATAGAAGACTTAAAGTTCTTCCAACGGCGCTCCTGCGCTTCCCTGTCATCCCTTCCCTTCCCTGGAGAGCAACATGCCCGATTCCCTCAATGCACAACTCAGCCGCGAACAACAGATCGCTGCCCTGGAAAAAGACTGGGCGCAGAACCCGCGTTGGAAGGGCGTCAAGCGCGGCTACAGCGCCGCCGACGTGGTGCGCCTGCGCGGCAGCCTGCAGCCGGAGCACACCCTGGCGCGCCGCGGCGCCGAGAAGCTGTGGGAGAAGATCAACGGCGGCGCCAAGAAAGGCTATGTGAACGCCTTCGGTGCCATCAGCGCCGGACAGGCCATGCAGCAGGCCAAGGCCGGCCTGGAGGCCGTGTACCTGTCGGGCTGGCAGGTCGCCGCCGACGGCAACACCTCCGAGACCATGTACCCCGACCAGTCGCTGTACGCCTACGACTCGGTGCCGACCATGGTGCGCCGCATCAACAACACCTTCAAGCGCGCCGACGAGATCCAGTGGAGCCGCGGCCTCAACCCGGGCGATGAGGGCTTCATCGACTACTTCCTGCCCATCGTGGCGGACGCCGAGGCCGGCTTCGGTGGTGTGCTGAACGCCTTCGAGCTCATGAAGAACATGATCGCCGCGGGCGCCGCCGGCGTGCACTTCGAGGACCAGCTGGCAGCGGTGAAGAAGTGCGGTCACATGGGTGGCAAGGTGCTGGTGCCGACGCAGGAGGCCATCGAGAAACTGATCGCCGCGCGTTTTGCCGCCGACGTGATGGGCGTGCCGACCATCGTGCTGGCGCGCACCGACGCCGAGGCCGCCAACCTGATCACCAGCGACCACGATGCCAACGACAAGCCCTTCCTGACCGGCGAGCGCACGCAAGAGGGCTTCTACCGCGTCAAGAACGGCCTGGAGCAGGCCATCAGCCGCGGCGTGGCCTACGCCCCCTATGCCGACCTGGTGTGGTGCGAGACCGGCACGCCCGACCTGGGCTTCGCCCGCGAATTCGCCCAGGCCGTGCACGCTGCTTGCCCCGGCAAGCTGCTCTCCTACAACTGCTCGCCCTCCTTCAACTGGAAGAAGAACCTGGACGACAAGACGATTGCCAAGTTCCAGGACGAGCTCTCGGCGCTGGGCTACAAGTTCCAGTTCATCACCCTGGCGGGCATCCACATCAACTGGTACAACACTTTCCAGTTCGCCCATGCCTACGCCCGCGGCGAGGGCATGAAGCACTACGTGGAGATGGTGCAGGAGCCCGAGTTCGCGGCGCGCGAGAAGGGCTACACCTTCGTGAGCCACCAGCAGGAAGTGGGCGCCGGCTACTTCGACGACGTGACCACCGTGATCCAGGGCGGCTCGTCGTCCGTGAAGGCGCTCGAGGGTTCGACCGAGGAAGAGCAGTTCCATTGATGTCAGGCTCGCAGGCCCGCCCGGCACGCCGGCGGCGGGCCTGAAGGCAAGCTGCATGGCCGCTCGGAGACGGGCGGCCATTTTCTTTGGCAGTGCCCGGACAGCCACCGGCGGGCTGCCGGCCGTCAGCCCTCGCCTGGACAGAGCCGGCGCAGCGCCGCGCGGGTGGCCTCGTCGGCGGGGAAGAAGGACTCGATGGCCAGCTCCTGCAGGGTGACATCCACGGGCGTGCCAAAGACCGTGACGGTGCTGATGAAGCTCAGCAGGCCTGCCTCCGTGTGCAGGCGAAAGGGGACCGCGATCGGGCTCGGCAGCGCGTCCGTGTCGGCTGTCGCGGCTACCGGATAGGCGGCGAGCTCGTCCCGCAGCGCGCGCAGTTGCGCGTCGGACGTTGCCGCGAACTGCTGGTCCAGGCGGTGCAACAGGTGGGCGCGCCACTGCGCGGCGTTGGCCAGGCGCGCGCCCAGACCCTGCGGGTGCAGGCTCAGGCGCAGCACATTGACCGGCGGCTCGAGCAACTGCGGCGCCACACCCGACAGCAGCGGCGCCACTCCGGCGTTGGCTGCCACCAAGCTCCAGTGCCGGTCCACGGCGAGCGCGGGGTAGGGCGCATGGGCGCTGAGCACCTGCTGCACGGCCTAATGCCTGCATGGCCGCCTGGATCGCCCGCCGCCGCCCTCTCGCGCGCACCCTCATAAGCCTGGTGGCGCTGGGCAATGTGGCCTGGGCCGTGGGCTGTATTGCGCTGGCCACCGGGTCGTTCCTGCTATTGACCCGATGGGGCGTCGCGTGGCTGGCGGTGCAGGCTGTGGCGGTCCTGGTGCTGGCGGATCTGCAGTGGGTCGGGCTGCGCCACACCCGCGGCCCCGCGCACGCGCTGCGCCAAGCGGCTTGACGGCCTGGGCGGGGCCCGGCCGGACGTGCGGCCGTCCTTGCGCCAAGGCAGGGACGCAGGCCAGCAGGAAGCTCTCGATGGCCGCGGCGGGCGGGCGGCGAAGAGCCCGAAAAAGCCCGCTCGCAACCGCCAGCAAAATGATGTGGCGCCGTCAGCCGCCTAGCTTGCGCTGCTTCGTCCCGCCGCCACTGCGCCCCAGCGCCAGTCGGCGGTAGAGCGTCGCGCGGCTCAAGCCGAGCGCCCGGGCGGCTTCCTGTACGTTGCCGCGCGCCTCGCGCACCGCCTGGTGGATCAACTCGTCTTCCAGTGCCCTCAGGGTGGGCAGCGCACCGCCCCGTGCCGGCGTCCGGGAGGCGCCGGCGCGCTGGGCCGACAGCTGCACCCGCAGGCCCGACCACAGCGGCACCAGCGTCGGCTCCCGGCGCGCGTCCAGGTCGAACAGCGAAGTCCAGGGCAGGGCGAACAGCTCGCTGGCGTGCAGCGACCGGGCGCCGGCCTGCCGCAGGGCGGGCAGCATCTGCCGCGCAGCCTCGTTCGATCCCGTCACCTGGCCGTCCGCGTCCAGGCAGACCAGCCCGTGCGGCTCGGTGCGATCCGCGGCCTCCCAGCCCGGCGCCCAGGCCAGGCGCAGCTGCAAGGCGTGCCCGGTTGCCAGCACCAGCCGGTCGCTGATCCGGCGCGCTGCCTGGGCCGCCAGGTGGCGCAGCTCGGGGCGCTCGGCGACCAGCACGCCCGTCAGGTCGAGCATCCCGATGCAATCGCCATGCGGGGCGAAGATCGGCGCGCCGGCGCAGCTGTAGACGCTGTTGCTGCGAAAGAAGTGCTCGCCGCGGTGCAGCCACACGGGCGCCTGCTCGCTCAGGGCGGCGCCGATGGCGGTGGTGCCGACCTGCCGCTCCGACAGGTCCACGCCCACGCGGGCGAGGGCGAGGGCGTGCCGGTCGGCGTGGTCCACGCGGCCCGCGACCTCGATCACCACGCCGTGCGCGTTGGTCAGGAGCGCGAAGTAGCCCAGCGGCGCCACGGCGGCGCCCACCTGTTGCAATTGCGGCCGCGCGGCCGCCAGCAGGCCAGCGTGTTCCTGCGCCAGCCGGCTGCGCGCCGGGCGCTCCACCGGTTCGAAGGCCACGGCGCGTTCCGGCTCGTGGCCCAGCGCCAGGCAGCGCTGCCAGCTGCGCGCGATCCAGCTGCGCTCGCCCCAGCACAGGGCGGGCAGCGCGGCCGCACCGCCCGGCCCGGACAGTAGCGCGTCCCGGGCCAGGGCGATCTGTCGTTCGCGAGAGGAGTCGTGCATGGATGTCTCGCCCAGCGTTCCCGCCGCCGGTGGCACCAGCGGCGTGTCTCAATTTGAGAATTTCGCGCCGCCGGGCCGGCAAAGCAGGGCTAACCCTAGACCCGGGTGGCGCGATCGTTTTGAGAATGAAACCATTCTTGCCCGCATGCAAGGGTGCCCGTTTTCCCACGCAACCACAACGAGGAGATGCCCGCGATGAAGATCGAACTCAAGGTGAACGGCAGGCAGGTCAGCGCCGAGGTGCCGCCCAACACGCTGTTGGTGCATTTCCTTCGTGAGCATCTGCGCCTCACGGGCACGCACGTCGGCTGCGACACGGCGCAGTGCGGCGCCTGCACGGTGCTGGCCGATGGCCGCTCGATCAAGGCCTGCAACGCGCTGGCGGTGCAGATGCAGGGCGCGGAGATCACCACCATCGAGGGGCTGGCCGAGGCCGACGGGACGCTGCACCCGGTACAGGCGGCCTTCAAGGAATGCCACGGCCTGCAGTGCGGCTTCTGCACGCCGGGCATGGTGCTCAGCACGGTCGACCTGCTGGCGCGCCACCCGGACGCCGACGAGGCCGAGATCCGCGCTCAGCTGGAGGGCAACCTGTGCCGCTGCACCGGCTACCAGAACATCGTGCGCGCCGTGCAGACCGCGCAGCAATCGCTCGCCAGCGCCTGAGGCGCGATCTGGCCAAGGAGACACACATGGGTGCCAATGACTTTGCCAAGCTGCCGCACATCGGCGTATCGCTCAAGCGCAAGGAGGATGCGCGCTTCCTGACCGGGGCGGGCAACTACACCGACGACATCCAGCAGGCGAACCAGAAGTACGCCGCCTTCGTGCGCTCGCCGCACGCCCACGCACGCATCTGCGCGGTGGACACGGCCGCCGCCTCGGCCATGCCGGGCGTGCTGCGCGTCTTCACCGGCGCGGACATCGAGGGGAAGATGGGCGGGCTGCCCTGCGGCTGGCTGATCAGCAACCCGGACGGCTCGCCCATGAAGGAGCCCATGCATCCCATCCTGGCCATCGGGAAGGTGCGCTACGTGGGCGACCACGTGGCCCTGGTGGTGGCCGACACCCTGGAGCAGGCCAAGAACGCCGCCGAGGCGGTGGTGGTCGACTACGAGGAGCTGGCGCCCGTGATCGACATGAAGAAGGCCAAGGACGGCCCCGCGCTGCACGACGAGGCCCCCGACAACCACTGCTACAAGTGGACGCTCGGCGACAAGGCGGCGGTCGATGCCGCCTTTGCCGGGGCGGCGCACGTGAGCCGCATCGACCTGGTGAACAACCGCCTGATTCCGAACGCCATCGAGCCGCGTGCGGTGAACGCCAGCTACAACCGCGCGAGCGATGAATACACGCTGTACGTCGCCAACCAGAACCCCCACGTCGAGCGCCTCCTGATGACGGCCTTCGTGCTGGGCCTGCCCGAGCACAAGGTGCGCGTGATCGCGCCGGACGTGGGCGGGGGCTTCGGCTCGAAGATCTTCCTCTACGCCGAGGACGTGGCGCTGACCTGGGCGGCCAAGGAGCTCAACTGCGCCATCAAGTGGACCGCCGAGAGGAGCGAGTCCTTCCTGAGCGACTGCCACGGGCGCGACCACATCACGCACGCCGAGATGGCGATGGACCAGGAGGGGAGGTTCCTGGCGATGCGCGTGCACACCGACGCGAACCTGGGGGCCTACCTCTCGACCTTCGCCTCGGCCGTGCCCACGATCCTCTACGGCACGCTGCTGGCCGGCCAATACACCACGCCGCAGATCTATGTCGAGGTCGATGGCTGGTTCACCAGCACCGCGCCGGTCGATGCCTACCGCGGCGCCGGCCGGCCGGAGGCGACCTATGTGGTGGAGCGGCTGGTGACGCGCTGCGCCTGGGACCTGGGGCTGTCCCAGGACGAGATCAGGAGGCGCAACTTCATCACCCAGTTCCCCTACCAGACGCCGGTGGCGCTGCAGTACGACATCGGCGACTACCACGCCTGCATGGACAAGGCGCAGCAGCTGGCCGACGTGGCGGGCTTCGAGGCGCGGCGCAAGGAGAGCGAAGCCCGGGGCCTGAAGCGCGGCATCGGCTACAGCAGCTACATCGAGGCCTGCGGGCTGGCGCCGTCGAACATCGCCGGGGCGCTTGGCGCGCGTGCCGGCCTGTTCGAGGCCGGCGAGGTGCGCGTGCACCCCACCGGCAGCGTGACGGTGTTCACCGGTTCGCACAGCCACGGCCAGGGGCACGAGACGACCTTTGCCCAGCTGGTGGCCGCCCGCCTGGGGCTGGACCCGTCGCAGGTGGACATCGTGCACGGCGACACCGGCCGGGTGCCCTTCGGCATGGGCACCTACGGCAGGCGCCC
>NZ_ALEE01000061.1 GCF_000282995.1 Melaminivora alkalimesophila | reverse complement strand
GGCAGCCGCTCGCTGTCCGTGGGCGGCACGGCCATCATGAAGGCGCTGGACAAGATCGAGGCCAAGGCCAAGAAGATCGCCGCGCACCTGATGGAGGCGAGCGACGCCGACATCGAGTTCGCCAATGGCGAGTTCACCGTGAAGGGCACCGACAAGAAGATTCCCTTCGCCCAGGTGGCGCTCACCGCCTACGTGCCGCACAACTACCCGCTGGACAAGCTCGAACCCGGCCTGAACGAGACCGCCTTCTACGATCCGACCAATTTCACCTACCCGGCCGGCACCTACATCTGCGAGGTCGAGGTGGACCCGGCCACCGGCGTGGTGCGCGTGGACCGCTTCACCGCCGTGGACGATTTCGGCGTGATCGTGAACCCGATGATCGTCGAAGGCCAGGTGCACGGCGGGCTGGTGCAGGGCATCGGCCAGGCCTTGCTGGAGCACGGCGTCTACGACCCGGACAGCGGGCAGCTGCTCACCGGCAGCTACATGGACTACACCATGCCGCGCGCGGCCGACTTCCCGCAGTTCACGCTGGGCCACGTGTGCACGCCCTGCACGCACAACCCGATCGGGGCCAAGGGCTGCGGCGAGGCCGGCGCGATCGGCT
>NZ_ALEE01000060.1 GCF_000282995.1 Melaminivora alkalimesophila | reverse complement strand
GGGGGATCGGCTCGCCGCCGGCGGTGATGAACGCCGTACTGGACGCGCTCAAGGACCTGGGCGTGAAGGACCTGGACATGCCGGCGACGCCGCACCGCGTCTGGCAGGCGATCCGGCAGGCCGCGCAACCGGCCGCCGCTTGAGGCACGAAGGGAGACGAGCAATGTACGCATTCACTTACGAGCGCCCCACCAGCCGCGACCAGGTGCTGGCGCTGGCCCGGGCGGGTGGAAAGCTGCTGGCCGGCGGCCAGACGCTGCTGCCCTCGATGCGGCTGCGCCTGGCGGCGCCCGAACAGCTGGTGGACCTGGCGGGCGTGGAAGAGCTGCGCGGCATCCGGCGCGAGGGCGAGCGCCTGCGCGTCGGCGCCATGGTGCGCCACGCCGATGTGGCGGAAAGCGAGGAGGTGCGCGCCGCCATTCCTGCCCTGGCGCAGCTCGCCGCCGGCATCGGCGACAAGCAGGTGCGCGCCCGCGGAACCCTCGGCGGGTCGCTGGCGAACAACGACCCGGCGGCCGACTACCCGGCCGCGGCGCTGGCGCTCGGCGCGACCATCCACACCAGCGCGCGCGACATCGCGGCGGACGACTTCTTCCAGGGGCTGTTCGCCACCGCGCTGGAAGAAGGCGAGCTGATCACTGCCGTGAGCTTTCCGTGCCCGCAGCGCGCGGCCTACGCCAAGTTCCGCCAGCCGGCCTCGCTGTTCGCGCTGATCGGGGTGTTCGTCGCCCAGGGCGCGGACGGCGTGCGCGTCGCGGTCACGGGCGGGGGCAACGGCGTGTTCCGCCACGCGGCGATGGAGGCGGCGCTGGCGGCGAACTTCTCGTCCGAGGCGATCTCCCAGGTGCCGACCGACGAGGGCGAGATGTCCAGCGACCTGCACGGCAGCAGCGCCTACCGCGCCCATCTGGTGGGCGTGATGGCCCAGCGGGCCGTGGCGCAGGCGCTGGCGCAGGGCTGACAGGCGGGTCGCGCATGCCGCAGCCTCCCGTCCCCGCCGCTGCCGGCGTGCCCGACTCGATTGATGCGCTGCAATCGGCGCTGCAGGAGCGCGCGGGCTATTTTGCCGACCGGCGGCTTGCGACCGCGGTATTCCTGGCGCTGCAGCTGGGCCGGCCGCTGTTGCTCGAAGGCGAGCCGGGCGTCGGCAAGACCGAGCTGGCCAAGGCGCTGGCCAAGGTGCTCGGGCGGCAGCTGCTGCGCCTGCAGTGCTTCGACGGGTTGGAGCAGCGCGAGGCGCTGTACGAGTGGAACTACGCGGCGCAGCTGCTGCACCTGCGCGCGGCCGAGGGTTCGGCGCCCGCCAGCGCGCTGGAGGACGAGCTCTACCAGCCGCGCTACCTGGTGCGCCGCCCGCTGCTGCAGGCGCTGCAGGCGCCGCCACCCGGCGCGGTGCTGCTGATCGACGAGGTGGACCGGGCGGATGAGCCCTTCGAGGCCTTCCTGCTCGAATACCTGGGCGAATACCAGGTCAGCATCCCGGAGCTGGGCACGGTGCGCGCCGAGGTGCCGCCCATCACGCTGCTGACCAGCAACCGCACGCGCGAGCTGGGCGATGCCGTCAAGCGGCGCTGCCTCTACCATTGGCTGGATTACCCGGAGCGCGAGCGCGAGTTGGCGATCGTGCGGGCGCTGGTGCCCGAGGCGCCGCAGCAGCTCACCGACCAGGTCGCCGCCTTCGTGCAGCAGCTGCGCAGCGCGCCGCACGGGCGCTTTCAGCGCGTGCCCGGGATCGCCGAGACGGTGGAGTGGGCGCGGGCCCTGGTGGCGCTCGATACCCTGGTGCTCGATCCGGAAGTGGTCAGCGACACCGCCGGCATCCTGTTCAAGCAGCGCGACGACGTGGCGGCGCTCGACCGGGCCCTGGCGGACGAGGTGCTGCGCGCGGCACAGGAGGCGGCATGAACACCGCCGTCCCGGCTGCGGCCCGACAGGCGTCCGCCGGAGCGCGCGTGCCCATGCTGGGCGATGCCCGCAGCGGCAAGTTCGCCGCCAATCTCACGGCGTTCGCGCGCGCGCTGCGCCGGGCGGGCATTCCGGTCGATGCGTCGCGGATTGCGCTGGCGCAGCAGGCGGTGGCCGTCGTCGGGGTGGCGCGCCGGGAGGACCTGGCGGCGGCGCTGGAGGCCGTCCTCCTCAGCCGCGAGCAGGACCGGGGCGCCTTCGGCGAACTGTTCGATGCCTTTTTCCGCGACCCGAAACTGGCCAACCGCCTGCTCGCGCAGATGCTGCCGCGCGCCGATGGCCAGGCGCGCCCGCCGCGCGAACGCCCGCGCGTGTGCGAGGCGCTGGCGCCGCAGCGCAGCGCCGGGGCGCCCGGCCGGAGCGAGCAGTCGGTGGACCTGGACGCCGCCATGAGCGCCAGCCGGCTCGCGCGGCTCAAGGAA
>NZ_ALEE01000059.1 GCF_000282995.1 Melaminivora alkalimesophila | reverse complement strand
CCTCATGCGGTTGAATTTCCTATCCGTCGTCATTGCCCGATATGCTGGCCGCGACCTTGGTGGACGCTTCTTCCGGGCCGACGCTGCCTACGCGATCCCCGCGATCTATATGCGGCTGGAAGAAGCCAGGTTCTTCTACGCCATCCGTCTGCCCGCCAACGCCGTCTTGCGCGAGAAGATCGCGCATCGGCTGACACGGCCCGTGGGACGGCCTTCGCTGACCAAGGTCAAACGGTTCTTCGAGGACTTCGAGTATCAGGCGGCGTCCTGGGACAAGCCGCGCCGCGTCATCGCCAAGATCGAATGGCATCCGGGCGAGCTGTTCCCCAAAGTCGGCTTCATCGTCACCAACCTGCCGATGGAGCCAGACTGGGTGGTGAGGTTCTACAACCAGCGCGGCACCGCAGAGCAGCACATCAAGGAAGGCAAATATGCCTTTCGCTGGACGCGGCTGTCATGCCGGAAGTTCCGGCACAACGAGGTGCGGCTGCAACTGCACGCGCTGGCCTACAACCTGGCAACCTTCCTGCGCTGCATCGAACTGCCCGAGGCCATGGCGGACTGGTCGTTGACCAGCCTGCAACTCAAGCTGATCAAGATCGGCGCCCGCGTCGTCCGCCACGCCCGCGCCATTACCTTCCAGTTGGCCGAGGTCGCCGTCACCGGCCCGATGGTGCGGGCCGTCCTTGCCGCCATCCGCCGTCTTCGAACGCCTCCGTCATGCGCATGACCACGATCCATGCCCAAGCTGAACGAAAGCGGCAGGACAGGTCCGTCTGCCGCGCGGAAAAGCGGCTCTGCCGGGCCAGAATGCTGCGGGTTCGAGGCTTGATCCACCCGACTTCGGCCGTTTGCGCGACGACAGACACCGCTCGGGGCGAAAAACGCTTGCCCAGCGAGCAAAATCAGGCGATCTTGAAGTCAAGCGGCAGGCCACTTGGGGAATGTCGGATGATTGCTTCTGGAGACCAATGATGAAGTCGATACTTCTCCCCTTGACCGACCCTGAAACGGATGAGTGGGCGACCGGGAGGGCGATCGACGCGATCGTCGACCTGAACGCTCATTTGTCGACTTTGCTCATCGATCCTGTGCTCCTCACGGTGCCGGTATATCCCCATTATGGAGCAATGACCCACTACCCGCTCCTGCTGGATCAGTTGCGGGACGAAGGCCTGGCTCGCCAAGCAAAGGTGAAGTCGATTTTGCAGGATGCCTCAGAGAAGCGAGGCGTGGTACTCGGCGTCACCGATCAGGCCCCCAGCGTCCAGCTTTCGCGGACCGACGGCGACGCCTGGTCCGCGGTCAAGGATGCGGCAGCCGTCCACGATGCCGTTCTGTTCATCCGGCGAGTGGAAGCGTCGGAACCGCTGGATACACCCGAGCTCTTGAAGGATACGCTGGAGTATTCGGGAAGGCCGATCCTCGTGTTGACGCAGGACGTACCTTCGAAGCTGTCCCGAAGGGTGGGTGTTGCCTGGAACGGCAGCGTCGAAAGCGCCCGTGCTGTCTCGGCGGCGCTCCCGATCCTTTCTAACGCGGAAGAAGTAGTCATTTTCAGCTTCCCGACGTCAAAGACCGACGCAAACGAGGGTGATCGACTGCGGTCTTACCTCAGCCGGCACGGCATCGCGGCGGTCGTGGAGACTCGTTCGCCCGAGACCTCGGTCGGGGAGGCGCTCCTCGCGGCCGCTGCGCAGAGCGGTGTGACCCTCTTGGTCACAGGCGGGTACACACATAGCCGGCTTCGCCAGGCGGTGCTCGGAGGGGTCACGAGGCACCTTCTCGCGCGGTCGACGATCCCCATGCTCATGGCGCATTAGGCCACCTTCGGCGGCAGCACACGACATCAGCTGCTGGTCTTCACCCGGCAGGCTGTGACCTTCAAACAACCTGGAGACTAAAGATGTCAGAATTGATTGTGGTCGGTTTCGACAACTCGAACGATGCTGACCGTGTTCTCACAGAACTCGGGCGTTTGCGGCGCGAATATCTCATCGATCTCGAAGACGCGGTCGTGGCGATCCGTGACCCGGACGGCAAGGTGCACATCAAGCAGTCGATCAGCGTGTTGGGCAGATCGGTCAGCTACGGCACCCTGTCGGGAGCCCTGTGGGGCACGCTCGTCGGGCTGTTGTTCCTGAACCCGCTCGCCGGGATGGCGATTGGCGGCGTTGTCGGCGCGGGCACCGGGGCCTTGTCAGGCAGCCTGATCGACTACGGCATCAATGACGATTTCATCAGAGACATCGGGAACACGCTGGCTCCCGACACGAGCGCTATCTTCCTTCTGATCCGCAAGGCGCAGCCGGACAAGGTCCTGGCGGAGCTCTCCGGCTATCGCGGGCGCATTCTTCGCTCGTCGCTTTCGCCCGAGCAGGAAACGAAGCTGGGCGCTGTTCTGGCACGCGAAAGCGAGGCGCCTTCTAAAGCACCCGTGGGGGCGACGGTCGCAGCTTAGGAACGCAGCTCGACGCTGCTGTTTTAGGCGCCAAGAGATCCGAGAAGGCACCTCGGGCAGGTAGCGGAAGATTTGCCGGGCTCGCAAGTTGAACGCCGGCCCTGGCTGCATCAGGGCGCGCATCCAGGCGGGTGCGCGCCCATCACTTGTGCCGCGCACGTAGGGGGCAGCGTGCCCGGTTTCATTGCTAGTCAAGCAACCGCGGTCTCCCGACCCGATAGTCCAAACCTATCGGTGCCGCAGGGTCATTCGATTTCACTTCGGCACTGAGGTGGACCATCAATTCATGGCAGACAAATCTGCGAGACAGAACCGGAAAGGAAAGATCAAGTGACGCTTGCGCGTTTCAAGATCCTCGTCGTCAGCGGCTGGGGTGCTACAGTTCTGTTGCTGGGACTTGCGTTATGAACACGAAGAAGCAGGCATCATCGACGGGGCCACGGTGCCGCTGAAAGCACTGCCGCCACATTCGACCACGGTTTACAAGGTGCAAGAGGCGTTCAACAACGTCACCTTGCCGGATGAAAACGTCTATAAAACCGCTATTGAGGCCGCTCTAGGCTAAAGGTTGCAGCCGAGAAAAGGAAAAGACGTGAGCAGCGAAACCGCCACCATCAGCGCCGCCGTTCCTGCGGACGTGAAAG
>NZ_ALEE01000058.1 GCF_000282995.1 Melaminivora alkalimesophila | reverse complement strand
CTGCGGACGTGAAAGCCGAAGCTGCCGCCGTCGCGGCAGCGCACGGCATGAGCCTGGCCGGCCTGGTGCGCGAGCTGGTGGCCCGCGTGGCCGCCCGCGAAGCTGAAACGCTGGCCTGGCTCGATGAGGCCCGCCGATGAGCCGCCCGCGCTACACGCTCGATGAGCTGCTGGCCGAATCCGACTATTCGCAGCCGCTGCCGCCCGAAGAACGGGAATGGGTCGATGCGCCCGCCGTTGGCCGCGAGTGGCCGGCCTGTGAAACCCTGGAAGGCGAGGGGCTGGCCAACATCGCCAGTTCCGACGATGACGGCCGCGCCGGTGGATCTCATCGCCAGGAATGACGATGCAAGATCCAGACGTGAAAAGGGCGGCTACTGGCCGCCCTTCTTGTTCCTGGTCACCGTTACCGGCTCGCGTTCCAGTCTGCCATCTTCAACTGTGCCAAGGCTGATTCAGCGTGCAGCCTCTCCAATGCGGCCGCCTCGCGGGCGCGAAGGGTGGCAAGCGATACCGCTAGCAGGGGTCTCCTCGTTTTCAGTGCAATA
>NZ_ALEE01000057.1 GCF_000282995.1 Melaminivora alkalimesophila | reverse complement strand
AGTTGGCACGCCTGAAGGGGGCAGGTCATCAGTACCGCACGAACTCCGGCGTGCGGCGCAAGCCGGCAATCGGCCAGTTCGGCGAACTGACGGTCGAACAGGCCCGATCGCTGGCGCAAGACTGGCTGGCCGAAGTCCGGCGCGGGGGCGATCCCGGACTCGACAAGGCCGAAGCCCGCAAGGCGCCGACGGTCAAGGAGCTGTGCGGCCGGTTCATGGACGACCACTCCAAGCCGCACAACAAGCCCAGCACGCAGGCCGGCTACCAGTACCAGATTGACAGCTTCGTCATCCCGGCCTTCGGCAGCAAGAAGGTTCATGAGATCACGCGCAACGACATCACTGCGCTGATGAAGCGCATGGAGAAGTCGCCCACCCAGGCCAACCGCGTGCTGTCGCTCGTCCGAAAGATGTTCAACCTGGCCGAACTGTGGGGCTACCGGCCCGATGGCTCCAATCCCTGCCGCCATGTGCCCAAGTACCCGGAAAAGGGTTCGACCCGGCTCATTACCGACGACCAGATGACCAAGCTGTTCGCCTATCTGGAGAAGGCCGAGGCCGAGGGCTTAGAACATCCCATCCACCTGCTGGCCGTCCGGCTGCAATTCGAGTTCGCGGCGCGCATGTCGGAAATCCTGCTGTTGCAATGGGATTGGCTCGACCTGCCCAACGGCCGGGTGGTCTGGCCGGACAGCAAGACCGGCGATATGTCCAAGCCCCTGAGCGCCGAGGCTCGCCGCCTGTTGGAGAGCGCCCCCCACTATGGCGATTCGCCCTACGTTTGCCCTGCGATCCTCGATCACAAGAAGCCGCTAAGCCCCCACTCCTACTATCAGGCGTGGCGGCGCATCCTTGACCGTGCCGGTGTGCCGAAGGTCGGCACCCACGGCATCCGCCACCGCTCGGCGACGGACATTGCCAATTCGGGCGTGCCGCTCAAGGTCGGCATGGCGCTGACAGCGCACAAGACCGTGGCGATGTTCATGCGCTATGTCCACACCGAGGACGATCCTGTGCGCCAGGCGGCCGAGCTGGTGGCGACCCGGCGCCAGACCATCACGAAGGCGCGGCAACGCCAGCCCCAGGAGGCCACGGCATGAGCGCCCGGACGCCCAAAGCAGTAAAAGGCGCTGCCGTGCCTGCCGGCTACGCCGGCATCCACGGCGGCATCGTGGAACTGCTCGATGCCGCCCGCCAGGCGGCGGCGCGCAGCGTCAATGCGCTGATGACGGCCAGCTATTGGGAGATTGGTCGCCGCATCGTGGAGGCCGAGCAACAGGGCAAACGGCGCGCAGGGTACGGCGAACAGTTGATTGCCCGGCTGTCCGCCGACCTGACCGCGCGCTTCGGGCGCGGGTTCAGCCCGGACAACCTGGAGAACATGCGGCGGTTCTTCGCCGCCTATCCCCGGCCGGTGATTTCCGAGGCACTGTCTCGGAAATCGGGCGACGGGCTGCCCGCCGAGAAATCCGAGACAGTGTCTCGGAAATTGGCCTTGGGCGAGCTGGCGCAGGTGTTCACGCTGCCGTGGTCGGCCTACGTGCGGCTGCTGTCGGTCAAGGACGAGCACGCCCGCCGCTTCTACGAGGCCGCGGCGCTGCGCGGCGGCTGGAGCGTGCGCCAGCTTGACCGGCAGATCGGCAGCCAGTTCTACGAGCGCACCGCTTTGTCGAAGGACAAGGCGGCGATGCTGGTCAAGGGCGCTGCGCCTAGGCCGGAGGATGCCGTCAGGCCGGACGATGCGATCAAAGACCCGTATGTGCTGGAGTTCCTGAACCTCAAGGACGAGTATTCGGAATCCGATCTGGAAGCAGCCCTGATCCAGCGGCTGGAGGATTTTCTGCTGGAGCTGGGCGAAGGGTTCACCTTCGTCGGTCGGCAGCGGCGCTTGCGCATCGACCAGACGTGGTATCGGGTGGATCTGCTGTTCTTCCACCGGCGGCTGCGCTGCCTGGTCATCATCGACTTGAAGCTGGGCAGCCTGACCCATGCGGACGTGGGCCAGATGCACATGTATTGCAACTACGCCAAGGAGCATTGGGCGTATCCCGACGAAAACCCGCCCGTGGGTTTGATCCTCTGCGCCGACAAGGGCCACGCGCTGGCGCGGTATGCCTTGGAGGGCTTGCCGACGAAGGTGATGGCGGCGAACTACCGTACCGTGCTGCCGGATGCCGAACTGTTGCAGAAGGAGCTGGAAACCACGCGGCGACTGCTGGAGTCGCGTGCGGCGAAGCAGCTCAAGAAGCTGCCGCAATAGCCGGGCGTCCCGGCGTGCCGCCGTCGGGTTCGCGGGCTGCGCCCCGCGCTTCGTGCCGAATCGCGGCCATTCGGCTTTGACCCCTGACGCCTCCGGCCCTCTCGGGCCTGCGCGCTCCGCTTGCCCCAAAAGCCGACTGTGTGCAGTGGGCGGGTGTGGGCGGTCTTGCTGTTCCCTTCACCGTATCACGGCGTTCTCGCCGTCAAGGGCGGCGCGCGCCATGCGCGCTTGCGTCCTGGCGGCCGTCTGCGACCCCTGACTGCTTGCGCTGCGCCGTGCTGGCGCCGGTTCCGGGCAATTCCGACCGAGCAACCGGAGCACGATCATGTCGCAACTTTCCCTCTCTCTCGATACTCCGCTGATGGTGCGCGATGGCCGTGGGCGCTGTCGGCCGGCGGACGCCGACCAGATTCTGGAAGCCGCGCGCCAGGTCATCGAACAGAAGATGCAGCGCGGCGCCGAGTTCACTTCGCCAGTTGTGGTCAAGGACTACCTGCGCGCCAAGCTGGCCGGCTTCGAGCACGAAGTCTTCGCGGTGCTGTTCCTCGACACGCGCCATCGGCTGATCGACTACGTGGAGATGTTCCACGGCACGATCGACGCGGCCGAGGTGCATCCGCGCGAGGTGGTGAAGCTGGCGCTGCGGCTCAATGCGGCGGCGGTCATCGTTTCGCACAACCATCCGAGTGGGAACCCCGAGCCGAGCGCGGCCGACAAGGCGATGACCGCGCAGCTTCGGCAGGGGCTGGCGCTGGTGGACGTTCGCACGCTGGATCACGTCATCGTCGCGGGAAGCCGTACCACGTCATTCGCCGAGCGCGGCCTGCTTTGACCCTTGGGGGCTTCGGCCCCCTTTTTTTGCTGCGCCCGGCCGCGCGACTCCGGCCCTCGCGGGCCTGCGCGTGCTGCGCACTTGCCGAAAACCGGGGTGCGTGGAGGTGCGAGAGAGGCGGTCTTGCTGTTCCCTTCATCGTGCCACGGCGTTCTCGCCGTCAAGGGCTGCGCGCCGATGGCGCTTGCGTCCTGGCGGCCGTCGTTGACCCCTGACTGCTTGCGCTGCGCCGTGCCCCGGAAGGGTCGGGCAATACCGCCCGGCATCCTTTCAGGAGTTCACCGTGAACAACGCACTCATCACTGACGAGCAGCGCATCGTGCTGCTGGCCAACGGCCGCGAATCCTTGGAGAACCCGGACTTCGATCCGGCACCCGTGGTCAAGCTGTTTACGCCGGACGCCGGCGCGACCTGGCTGCTGACCGAGATTGATCCCGATGACCACGACCACGCCTTTGGTCTTTGTGACCTGGGCCTGGGTGCGCCAGAAATCGCCTGGGTCAGCCTGGGCGAGCTGGCGACGGTGCGCGGCGGGCTGGGCCTGCCGATCGAGCGCGACCTGTCTTTCCGCGCCGAGAAGCGGTTGAGCGCCTACGCGCGCGATGCGCGGCTGGCCGGGCGGATCGCTGTCTGAGCCGGCCCTCGGAGCGCCGCAAGGCGCTCCTTGCGCTTTTCCAACCTTCGCAGGAGATCAATGCCATGAGCAGCCATCACGACTACATCATCGAAATCACTGCGCAGCACGATGCGCTCAAGCCGTTCGCGCCGGAGAACGGCCAGCCCCTGCGCTTCAAGATCGGCGACGCGGTGATCTACACCAACGAGTTTGGCGCGCAGTTCCGGCGCCGCGTCACCGGGTTCTACCAGCCCACCGGGCTGTCGGGTCTGTACGCGCGTGGTGCGCGCTACCTGCTGGACTCGTCATCGCCGTGGATGCCGGTATCGGAATCCAGCCTGCGCCCTGACGACTCGGCGTGATGCCTACGCGCCCCTTGTGGGGCGCTGCGCGCTTCGCTTGCCTCCAGGGAAAGCCCTGCGGGCTATCCCCGCCGCGCGGTGCTTGGCGCCCCTCAAAGACCGCCGAACCGGCTGCGCCGGATCGGCCAGACCACAGCAGTCGTTGTCGAACCTGTTTCCCCATGACTGACGCATGAGCTTGTGCATCGAGCATTGAATGCTGTGCGTCCCCGGCCAAGAAACATGGCCGGTCGCGCTGTCGTGCGCGCTGCGCATCGAGCCGCCTGCGGCGTCTCGCCCCTTCCGGGCTTCCATCGTTCCCTCGCTCCGCTCGGCTGACGCCTCAGGCCCGGATTCCTAGATCCGGGCCTGCGCGCTTCGCTTGCCGTGCGGTCGGCGTGTGGGGAAGGCCGTTGCCTTGTCCAGCCGTCTTCCCTGACTCCATCACCTTGTCCGCGACTGTAGCCCGCGGCCGTGTGCCGTCAAGGCGCGCAGGGCCGTGTCCTCGCTTCGCTGCGGGCCGCACCAACCCTGCGCTTGCCTCCTTGACGACCCCCGTCCGCGCGCTCCTGACCGTCGCGGGCGATGAACTCAGGAAAGACGGTGGCAACAGGGCCAACCGGGTTCCTCGTGCCGACCGCACCGAACAGCCGAAAGGCTGGGCTTCCGAATCTAGGAATCCGGTGTGCGGTGAACAGCAAACCCTTTTTTCTTTGTCAGGAGAAATGCCATGCAACTCGCATCCCGCTTCGCTTCCCGTTCCCCGGTGCTGCGTTCGGAACGTCCCTTGTCCGACGACCAAATCCGGGCCGTGGCCCCGTCCATCTTCGCGGACGCGCCGCACGAAAGCCGCTCCGAGCGGTACAGCTACATCCCCACCGCGACCGTGCTGCAAGAACTGCGCGGGGAAGGCTTCGAGCCTTTCATGGTGACGCAAACCCGCGTGCGCAACGACGACCGCCGCGACTACACCAAGCACATGATCCGGCTGCGCCACTCCAGCCAGATCAACGGCCGCGAGGCCAACGAAATCATCCTGCTGAACTCCCATGACGGCACCAGCAGCTATCAGATGCTGGCCGGGATGTTCCGCTTCGTTTGCAGCAATGGCCTTGTCTGCGGCGACACCGTGGCCGACGTGCGCGTGCCGCACAAGGGCGACGTGGCGGCGCATGTGATCGAAGGCGCTTACGAAGTCCTGCACGGCTTCGACCGGGCGCATGAATCCCGCGATGCCATGCGCGCCATCACGCTGGACGCCGGGGAATCGGAAGTGTTCGCCCGCGCTGCGCTGGCGTTGAAGTACGACGAGGACAAGCCCGCGCCCATCACGGAATCGCAAATCCTGATGCCGCGCCGCCACGACGACGACCGCCGCGACCTGTGGAGCGTGTTCAACCGCACGCAGGAGAACTTGACCAAAGGCGGCCTGTCCGCCCGCGCCGCGAATGGCCGCCGCCAGACCACCCGGCCCGTGCAGGGCATCGACCAAAGCGTGCGCCTCAATCGCGCCCTGTGGCTGCTGGCCGATGGCCTGCGCCAGTTGAAAGCCTGAATCCCCACGCGGCAGGGGCAGGCAGCAGCCCTTGCCGCTTCTCTCGCTGCTGCATCCCTAACCGCAAGGAGTTATCACCATGAACGCCGTACTCAAAACCGAAGCCGTCGCCATCGAAGCCGCCGCCCCGCTGGAAATGGCCGACCCGTCCAAGAACCTGATTCTGGTTCCGCTCTCGCAGTTGCTGCCGCGCCGCTCCAAGCGCAACGCCCGCACGACCCCGCGCCTGTCCATCCCCGAACTGGCCGCGAGCATTGCCCGCATCGGCCTGCTGCAAAACCTGATTGTCATCCTCGCCGCCGATGGCGAGCAATACGAAGTCGTCGCAGGCGACCGCCGCCTGACCGCCTTGAAGCTGCTGGCGAAGAAGAAGCGCATCCCCGCCGACTACGAAGTGCCGTGCCTGCTGGTGGCCGATGCTTCCGCCCGTACCGTCAGCCTCGCGGAGAACGTGCAGCGCGAGAACATGCACCCCGCCGACCAGTTCGCGGCCTTCGCCGCGCTGGTCAAGGAAGGCCGGCCCGTCGAAGACATTGCCGCCGACTTCGGCGTGTCCCCGCTGGTGGTGCAGCGCCGCTTGAAGCTGGCGAACGTCTCGCCGCGCCTGATGGCCGACTACCGGGCCGGTGGCGTGACGCTGGAACAGTTGATGGCCTTGACCATCACCGATGACCACGCCGCGCAGGAAGCCGCGTTCTATGGTGCGCCGGAATGGCAGCGCAGCCCGTCCAAGCTGCGCGAGCGCCTGACCGAGCGTGAAATCGACGCCACGCACGCGCTGGTGCGCTTCGTCGGGCTGGACACCTACCGGCAGGCAGGCGGCGGCGTCCGCCGCGACCTGTTCGCCGAAGGCGATGCCGGAACCTACCTCACCGATACCGCAGTGCTGGAAACGCTGGTGCGCGACAAGCTGGCAACGCTGACCGAGGACGTGCGCGCCGAGGGCTGGGCATGGGTGGAGGCCGTGCCGCATCTGGCCTATGAGGAACGGCAGGCGTTCCAAAACGCCCCGCGCCACCGCCGCGAGCCGACCACCCGCGAGGCCCGCCGCATCGCCTCGCTGGAAACCCGCCTCGAAAAGATCGACGCCGAACTGGAAGAGGCCTACCAAGGTGAAAGCAGCGAGGACGAGGCCAAGGCCGAGAAGCTGGAACAGCGGCGCGATCAGGTGGTCGGGGAACTGCAAGACGCGGAGGACGCCTTGCAAGGCTACGCCCCCGAGGTGCGCGAGGTGGCCGGTGCCATCGTCACCATCGACCGCAACGGCGAGGCCGTCATTCATCGCGGCCTGCTGCGCGAAGCCGAGGCCAAGGCGCTGCGCACGCTGGAAAAGCTGCGGCGCGGTTTCGGCAGTGCCGAAGGCGAAGCCGCCAACGACGAGCACGAGGACGCCGACGACGCGCCCAAGGCCGCGAGCCTGTC
>NZ_ALEE01000056.1 GCF_000282995.1 Melaminivora alkalimesophila | reverse complement strand
GGGAGCCTGTCCGACCGGCTGGCGCAGCGGTTGAGCGCCCACCGCACGGCGGCGCTGCAAATCGAAGTCGCGCGGCATCCGCACGTCGCGCTGGCCGCGCTGGTGCATGGCATGGTGCAGAGCGTCTTGCAACCCGACGCCTACGGCGACGGCCTGCCGCTGGGCGTGCGCCTCACGGTGCAAGACCGGCTAGAAGGCATGGCCCCGGACTGGCCGGAATCGCCCGCTGCCGTGGCGCTGCGCGAACTGCAAGAGTTGGCGGGCGAAGCCTTGCCGCAGGACAGCGCCGAACTGTTCGCCGCGCTGCTGGCGAAGTCGCAAGACGAACTGGTGCGGCTGCTGGCCGTGTGCGTGGCTTCCACGGTGGACGTGGTAACGCCCCGCGCCACGCCATACCAGCCCGGCGAGGAACTGGCGCAGGCCGTGGGCCTCGACATGGCCGCATGGTGGAAGCCGACCGCAGAAGGCTACTTCAAGCACGTTTCCAAGGCCGTGATTCTGGATGCCGTGGGCGCATTTGCACCGGAATCCGTCACCCGACTGGCGAAACGCAAGAAGGCCGACATTGCCAGCGAAGCCGAGCGGCTGGCCGATGGTACGGGCTGGATGCCCGCCATCTTCAAGGCCGAAGGCCCGCAGCAGGCAGTACGGGAAAGCGCGCAGGAGGCAGGCCCGGAGCAGGACGCACCGGAGGATGCCGAAGCAAGGGCGGATGAACCCGCCGAGGCGCTGGCCGCTTGACCCGCGCCGAAGGCAAGCGCCCCGGCCTCGACCGGGGCGCTTCGCTGGAAGGAGAGGCCCCATGACCCACATCACCAACAGCCGCCCGCGCATGGCGGCGATCTACGCCCCCGGCAAGGCACGCGCCCGCCGCTGGCACGGCGCAGGCGACGTGCGCGGCTACCGCCCGCCCTCGGGCTGGTCGGCTTGCGCCGACCTCACCGACATTCATCCCATCACGGGCCACGCCTTGCCGCGTGCCGTGTGGTGGCTCATCGAGACGAAGTAATAATCGCGTTCAGCACCGCGTCCAGGCCGTTCCGACCTGGACGCGGTGGACGCAAAATCCGGGCGCGGCAGTGGCCGCGCCCGGTGTTCCAAGCGCACAGCCGAATCGGAACGCCGTCGCCATCACCACAGTTCAGGCGGCGGCGTTGACGTGACCGGGCTTCCCGCCCGGCAATACCAGGCCCGCATGGACCTGCAAGCCGAAGCGCCCGCGGTGCGCAGGAATCACCAGCAGTTTTCGGCTTGCCGCGTGCATACCCCGCAGCGTAGGCCGCGCCCATTTCATCAGAGGCATGTCCGCGTTTCCTGTTTGGAAATCTGGAACTGCCTGGGCGTGTCGGCGCACTGCGCCGCCGGGCTTTCGGGCTGCGCCCCGTGCCGACTTCGCTGTCACGGCCATTCGGCTTCAATCCCTCACGCCTTCGCGCCTGCGGCGCTGCGCTTGCCTCCAAGGGAAAGCCCTGCGGGCTATCCCCGCCGCGCGCAGCTTGGCGCCTCTCGATGCGGCCAAACCGGCTGCGCCGGATCGGCCCGGCCAGCGCCCCGCCGCGATGAACGGAGCGCTGGCGACCACGCTGGCGCTTGCTGCGGCAGGTTGTGCAGGTGCGTGCCGTCCTCAACGCTGGCGGTTCCTGCCCATCACGTCACGATGGACGGTTCACGGACAACCCGCCCGGCATCGCTATGGAACTTCCACGCCACGCCTCAAGACCGGCACCGCAAGATGTGGCGGAGGCGTTCTCGCCTGTCGTTGCGGGGCTGACCTGGCCCGCGTCAGCGGGCGAGCCGGAGAAGCCTTCGGGCGGGGATGCCGAGTTGGCCCCATCTCCTTTCGGAGCGGTTCGGCCCAAGGCGTCCTTGTCTCGTTATGAATCCTGGCGGGGGCGCGGCTGCGCCTCGGGCTTCATGGCTGCAACCGTCCGGCGAAAACAATTTCCCCGCCGCTGCGCGGCTTCCTCGCGCAGCAAATTCTTTTCGCCTCCCGGCTCTCCACTGCGTTTCGACCGCAAGCGGTGCAGCCAGCCCGTCCCCCGCCGGCCGGATCACAACAAGGACGCGATGGGCGCGAACCTTGTTCAACCGAAAGGAGAAATCATCATGGCCAACATCGGCACCTTCACCGCAGACAAAGACGGCTTCACCGGCACGCTTCGCACCCTGACGCTCAACGTCAAGGTCAAGCTGGTTCCCAACGACAAGGGGGACAGCGAGAAAGCCCCGGACTTCCGCGTTCAGGCCGCCAGCCACGATATCGGCGCGGCGTGGAAGAAGACCAGCGAGGCCGGGCGGGACTACCTGTCCGTGACCCTCGATGACCCTTCGTTCCCGGCTCCGGTCTATGCCCGCCTGATTGAAGGCGAGGACGGCACGCACGACCTGATCTGGTCGCGCAGCAAGCCCCAAGCGGCGTGACCGCCGCAGCGCCCCGCCC
>NZ_ALEE01000055.1 GCF_000282995.1 Melaminivora alkalimesophila | reverse complement strand
CGCCCGTGCCCGGCGCGGCCGGCTGGTCGAGCTTGGCCACCAGCGAGCGCACCAGCGCCACCCGCGCCGGGTTGGCGGCGCGCACGATCAGCGCGTTGCTGCGCGGCTCGGCCAGCAAGGTGGTGCGAAACGAGGTGTCGCTCTGGCCCGGTACGCCGGCCTGGGCGGCTGCCGGGGCGAGCGCGCCGCTGCCGCCGCCCTCGACCAGGCGCGCCACCAGCGGCGCCAGCTCGCTGGCGATGGCGTGGCGCAGCGGGATGACCTCCACGTCGCTGGCGTTGGAGACGTCCATCGCGGCGATGATGCGCGCCAGGCGCTGCAGGTTGTCGGCGTAGTCGGTGATGACCAGCGAGTTGTTGCCCGGGTTGACGTTGATGGTGTTATTCGGGCTGATGAGCGGGCGCAGTACCGGCACCAGGTTGGCGGCGTTCTCGAAGTTCAGCTTGAAGATCTGCGTGGCGATCTGCCCGCCCGCGGGGGCGCGGCCCGAGCTGCCCTGCGTCACCGTGACGCCGCCGGCCTGCAGCTTGGCATCGGCCTCGGGCACGACCTTGTACAGGCCGGCGGACTCCACGACGGTGAAGCCCTGCAGGCGCAGCGCCGCCAGGAACTGGTCGAAGGCCGCCGCCGGTGCCACGGCGCGCTCGGTCGAGAGCGTCAGCTGGCCCTTGACGCGCGGGTCCACCACGACGTTGCGGCCGGTGATGGTCGCCATCGTGCGCGCCACCGCCTCGATGTCGGCGTTCTGGAAGTTCAGCGTCACCGGCTC
>NZ_ALEE01000054.1 GCF_000282995.1 Melaminivora alkalimesophila | reverse complement strand
GCTCGCCGGGCCGGACGCTGCCGCCCTGGGCCAGGGCCGGGCCCTGGGCGGCGGCCAGCAGCGCGCCGGCCGCCAGCAGGTGCAGGGCGGATCGCAGGGGGCGTCGGGGCAGGAAGGTCATAGCGTGATGATGGAGCGCGCGCCTTGGCGCCGCCCGATGATATTCAGGAGATTGGCCAGCACCGCCTCGCGCCCCGGGGCGGCCGCGGCCTCGCCCTCGAAACGCAGGCGCTGGCCCACCCAGCGGCCGCTGCCGGACAGCTGCAGCGCCCCTTCGAGCGTGGACAGCTGCAGCGTGGGGGCGTCGCCCCCCTGCAGCGCGAGGCGGTAGCTGCCCAGGGGGCGCAGGGTCGACAGGCGCGAGGAGATGGCCAGCGCATCGAGTCGCGCCCGGCCCTGCACCTGCAGGCGCCCGGCCGACCAGGACAGCTGCAGCCCCTCGGTGGACAGCTGCAAACGGCCCTGCAGCTGCACGGTGTTCCACGGCGTGCCCAGGCCCGCGAGCGCGCCGGCGGGCCACTGGCTGGTGCCGTCCCGCAGCTGCAGCTGCAGGCTGTTCCAACCGGCGCGCGCCAGGACCTGGAGGGGGCCCTCGGGGGTGCAGCAGTCGGCGCTCAGCTGCAGCCGCGCGCCCCGCCAGGCCGGGCGCAGCCGCCAGTGCAGGCGCCCGGGCAGGGCCACCCGGTCCTGGCTGCCGGCCC
>NZ_ALEE01000053.1 GCF_000282995.1 Melaminivora alkalimesophila | reverse complement strand
CCTCGACCAGCGCCGCGTTCTGCTGCGTCACCTGGTCCATCTGCTGCACCGCCTCGCCGACCTGCAGCACGCCCTGGCTCTGCTCGCTGCTGGCGGCGCTGATCTCGCCCACGATGTCCGTGACGCGGCGGATGCTCGCCACCACCTCCTGCATGGTGCTGCCGGCACGGTCCACCAGCGCCGTGCCCTGCTCGACGCGCCCGGCGCTGTCGGTGATGAGCTGCTTGATCTCGCGCGCCGCCTCGGCGCTGCGCTGCGCGAGCGTGCGCACCTCGCCGGCGACCACGGCAAAGCCCCGCCCCTGCTCGCCGGCGCGCGCCGCCTCCACGGCCGCGTTCAGCGCCAGGATGTTGGTCTGGAAGGCGATGGAGTCGATGACCTGGATGATGTCGGCGATCCGGTGGCTCGCCTCGTTGATGCCGCGCATGGTGTCCACCACCTGCGCCACCACCTCGCCCCCCTGCAGTGCGACGGCGCTGGCGCTCTGCGCGAGCTGGTTGGCCTGGCGGGCGTTGTCGGCGTTCTGCTGCACCGTGCTGCCCAGCTGCTCCATGGAGGCGGCCGTCTCCTGCAGGGCGCTGGCCTGCGACTCGGTGCGGCCGGAAAGGTCCTGGTTGCCCTGGGCGATCTCCGTGCTGGCCAGGGCCACGGCCTCCGAGCCCTGGCGCACGCGCGCCACCACCTGCGCCAGGCTGTCGCGCATGGCCCCCATGGTGGCCAGCAGGCTGGAGGTGTCGCCCGCGCGCAGGTTCACCTGCACCGCCAGGTTGCCGGCCGCGATCTCGCGCGCCACGCTGGCGGCGTAGTCGGGCTCGCCCCCCAGCTGGCGCGTGATGGAGCGCGTCAGCAGCCAGGCGATCAACGCGCCGCCCAGCGCCGCGAACGCCGCCAGCGCCGCCATGGTCCAGGTGGCGGTGCGCGCCAGCCGCTGCGCCTCCTCGGCGGTGGCGAGCATCGCCGCCTTCTGCACGCCGATCAACTCGTCGAGCGCCTCGAAATACGCCGCCTGCAGCGGCCGGTTCTCGCGCAGCAACACGTCGGTGGCCATGATGCCCTGGCCGATCATGGCCATGTCCACCGCCTTGTCGATGGTCTCGTTGTAGGGGGCGTGCAGCTTCTCGATCTTCTGCAGAACTTCCTGGCCGGCCGGATCGGTGATGCTGCCCTGCAGCTGGCCGAACAGTTCGCCCGTGCGGGCACGCGCCTGCTCGATGCGCTGCGCCTCCTGCTCGCGCTGCCCCTGCTCGTCGAGCAGCGCGATGTTGCGCGAAGCGCGCGCCACGATGTTCAGGTTGCCGAGCATCTGCGTGATCTGCTCGACCTTGACCATCCGGTCCTCAACCAGCAGGGTGGTGCTGTGCTGCACCTTGCGGATCTGCGCGCTGCCCAGCAGCGCCCCGGCGGCGCCGGCCAGGATGACCAGGGCAAAGCCCAGGCCCAGGCGCGCCGCCACGCTCATCGTCGTACGGGAAGAAGTCATGAAGTTCGCTGTATCGTGATGGCCCGCGCTCCCGGCGGGGCGCAGCGCCCGCGCGGGCCTGCGCGACCGATGCGCAGCCCTGCGCCGCCCGTTCTGCCGCAAGGGGCGGCGCCGGGCCGGAGCAGGGGATTGTATATCTTTTTGTACAGCCTCGCGCACTGCGGGGTCATCCCGCCCGCGGGCCTGCGGGCAGGGCGTCCGTCCCCGCGGTTGGGCATCTTGGGCACAATCTGCGCCCTTGCCTCTTCCCTTCAGCCACTGGATAAACACCATGTCACGCTGCACTGCACCCGACACCCCTCCGACCTCTGCGGCACCTGCCGCATCCGCGCCCAAGGTCTTCATCAAGACCTTCGGCTGCCAGATGAACGAATACGACTCGGACAAGATGGCCGACGTCATGCAGGCCGCCGAGGGCTACCAGCCCACGGACGACCCCGAGCAGGCCGACCTGATCCTGTTCAACACCTGTTCGGTGCGCGAGAAAGCACAGGAGAAGGTGTTTTCCGACCTGGGGCGCGTCAAGCACCTGAAGGAGCGCGGCGTGCTGATCGGTGTGGGCGGCTGCGTGGCCAGCCAGGAGGGCGAGGAGATCATCCGCCGCGCGCCCTTCGTGGACGTGGTCTTCGGCCCGCAGACGCTGCACCGCCTGCCCGAGCTGCTGCAGGCGCGCGCCCGCACGCAGCGCCCGCAGGTGGACATCAGCTTCCCCGAGATCGAAAAGTTCGACCACCTGCCGCCTGCGCGCGTGGAGGGCGCCAGCGCCTTCGTCTCGATCATGGAGGGCTGCTCCAAGTACTGCAGCTACTGCGTGGTCCCGTACACGCGCGGCGAGGAAGTGAGCCGCCCGTTCGAGGACGTGCTGGTGGAGGTCGCGGGCCTGGCCGAGCAGGGCGTGAAGGAAGTGACGCTGCTGGGCCAGAACGTGAACGCCTATGCGGGTGCCATGGGCGAGACGGCCGAAAAGGCCGATTTCGCCCTGCTGCTGGAGTACGTGGCCGAGATCCCGGGCATCGAGCGCATCCGCTACACCACCAGCCACCCGAACGAATTCACGCCGCGCCTGATCGCCGCCTACGACCGGATCCCCAAGCTGGTCAGCCACCTGCACCTGCCGGTGCAGCACGGCAGCGACCGCATCCTGATGGCCATGAAGCGCGGCTACACGGCCATGGAATACAAGAGCACCATCCGCAAGCTGCGCGCCATCCGCCCGGACATGGCGATGAGCAGCGACTTCATCGTGGGCTTTCCCGGCGAGACGGAAGAAGACTTCGCCAAGCTGATGAAACTGATCGACGAGGTGCGCTTCGACAACTCCTTCAGCTTCATCTTCAGCCCGCGCCCGGGCACGCCCGCGGCCAACCTGCACGACGAGACGCCGCACGACGTGAAGCTGCGCCGGCTGCAGGAGCTGCAGGCGGTGATCAACCGCAACATCCTGGAGATCAGCCAGGAGCGCGTCGGCACGGTCCAGCGCATCCTCGTCGAGGGCGCCTCCAAGCGCGACGGCAACGAGCTGATGGGCCGCACCGAGTGCAACCGGGTGGTGAACTTCGCGGGCCATGCGCGCCTGATCGGCCGGATGATCGACGTGCGCATCACCGAGGCGCGCACCTACACCCTGCGCGGCGAGGTGGTGCAGCAGGCCGAGGACGTCTGAGCGGGCTCCGGCCACACGGGCGATGACGGCGCAGGCACACGGGCGCTGGGGGCGGACGCCCAGCCTGTCGTTCCAGCAGCTGCTGCTGCTGGCCTTCCTGCTGATCGGGGCGCTGCTGGGCGCGAGCTCCCTGCGCGCGGTCTTCACGCTGGAGCGCCTCATGGCGCAGAGCCGCTCGGGGGCCGCCCAGGCGATCGAGCTGGCCACCGCGGCCCAGCTGCTGCAAGCGCGCTCCCAGGTCCTGGAACGCACGGCGCGCCAGTCGCTGATCCTGGGCGACGCGCAGCTGCGCCAGCGCTTCGCCGAAACCCTGCAGGACACGCTCCCGCA
>NZ_ALEE01000052.1 GCF_000282995.1 Melaminivora alkalimesophila | reverse complement strand
CACGCTCCCGCAGGTGCAGCGGCTGGAGGCCGGGGGCCTGCCGGCGGATCAGGCACAGCAGTGGCGCGCACAGCTGGCCGAGGTGGCGGGCCTGCTCGACGCCACCGGCGACGATCCCCTGGAGCGCGAGCGCGCAGTGGCGGCCCGCTTCCTGCAGCTCGACGCCCTGAATGCCTCCATCAGCGAGGCGGTCCAGGCGCTGAACGCCGAGCGCAGCAGCGCCCTGGAGGCACGCGTGGACAGCAGCCGGCGCAAGGTCCTCCGGCAGGTGGTCGCCACGCTGGCGATCGCCTTCGGCCTGGCCCTCGCGCTGGGCTTCTGGCTGGCGCGGCCGTTCAAGCGCCTGGAGCGTGCCATCCGCCGCCTGGGCGAGAACGACCTGTCGCGCAGCGTGGAGATCGCCGGCCCGGTGGACGTGCGCCGCCTGGGCCGGCAGCTCGACTGGCTGCGCGTGCGCCTGCTCGAGCTCGACGCCGACAAGGCGCGCTTCCTGCGCCACGTCTCGCATGAGCTCAAGACCCCGCTGGCCTCGCTGCGCGAGGGGGTGGCGCTGCTGCAGGACGGCGTCACCGGCGAGCTGAACGAGGGCCAGCGCGAGGTGGTGGCAATCCTGCGGCAGAACACGCTGCTGCTGCAGGAGGAGATCGAGGCGCTGCTGCGCTTCAACGCCGCGGCCTTCGAGGCGCGCCAGCTGCGGCGCCAGCCGGTGGAGCTGCGCGCCCTGGTCCTGGCGCAGGTCGAGGCCCAGCGGCTGCAATGGCAGGCGCGCAGCCTGCAGGTGGACGTGCAGGGCGAAGCGTTGACGCTGCAGGCCGACCCCGACAAGCTCGCCACCGCGCTGGCCAACCTGCTGTCGAACGCGATCCGCTTCTCGCCGCGTGGCGGGCGGGTGCGCTTCGTGCTCGGCCGGGAAGCGGGCCGTGTGCGCATTGACCTACACGACGAGGGCCCGGGCGTGGCCGACAATGACAGGCCCCACATCTTCGAGCCCTTCTACCGCGGCCAGCACCAGCCGCCGGACGCCGCGCGCGGCTCCGGCGTCGGGCTGTCCATCGTGCGCGAGTACCTGGTGGCGCACGGTGGCACGGTCGAGCTGGTGGACGAGGGGCCGAGCCGCTTCTTTCGCATCGAGCTGCCCGATGAACGCTGACTCCCCCTGCGCACCGATTGCGCGCGCTTCCCGCCGCCTTGCCGCAGCACTGGCGGGGGCGGCCTGGCTGGCGCTGGCGGGTTGCGCCGCAACGCCCATGGCGGTGGTGGCCACCCCCGACCCCGCCCCCGCGCCCCCCGC
>NZ_ALEE01000051.1 GCF_000282995.1 Melaminivora alkalimesophila | reverse complement strand
GCCGGCACCGCCATGATCGCGCAGGCCAACCAGCTGCCGCAGGGCGTGCTGGCCCTGTTGCGCTGATCGCCTCCGGGGCGCGAGCCAAGCCGGTGGCTGCCAAAACCACCGGCTTTTTCGGCTTTTGACTCACCGCAGGCTATGGCATAAACCAAGGCTACCGTGGCCCGCGGCGCAACGTGGCGCCGCTCCAGCTAGCGCAAAGGACAAAGACATGGCTTCCATTTCATCGCCCGGCGTCGGCAGCGGCCTGGACATCAACGCCATCGTCGGCAAGATGATGGCCATCGAGCAGCGCCCGCTGCAGCAGCTGCAGACCAAGGCCGGCAGCATCGAAACCAAGATTTCGTCCTACGGCCAGATCAAGGCCGCGCTGTCCTCGCTGTACGACGCCGCCAACGCTCTGATGAATTCCTCCACCTGGCAGAGCAAGCAATTCACGAGCGCCGACAAGAGCACCATCGGCGGCAGCGCCAGCGCGGCCGCTGGCGCGGGCAGCTTCGCCGTGCAGGTCGACCGCTTGGCCAGCAGCCAGGCGCTGGCGTCGGGCAGCTTCGGTGCGGGCGCGGCGGTGGGCGTGGCGGGGCAGCTCAGCGTGCAGTCCGGCCGCTGGGACGCCGCCGGCAGCACCTTTGCCGGCACGGGAAGCGCAGTCTCGATAG
>NZ_ALEE01000050.1 GCF_000282995.1 Melaminivora alkalimesophila | reverse complement strand
CGCAGTCTCGATAGAGATCGCCGCCGACGACACGCTGGCCGACATCGCCGGCAAGATCAACGCCGCCGATGCCGGCGTGTCGGCCGTGGTGGTGCGCGGCACCCATGGTGAGCAGCTGCTGGTGCGCGGCAGCAAGACCGGAGCCGACAACGGCTTCGCCCTGTCCGTGCAGGACGCTGACGGACAGCCCCCAGGCGCTGGCTCCGCGCTGGCCCGACTGGCCTACGACCAGGCATCCATCCAGGCAGGCAGCGCCGGCATGGTGCGCAGCGCAGCCGCCGGCGATGCTGTCTTCAGCATCAACGGCATCGCAGCCTCTTCGCCCAGCAATACCGCCGAGGACGTGGTGCCAGGGCTGAAGCTGGAGTTGCTCAAGACCACCAGTGCCCCGGTCGAGATATCGGTCGCAGCGGACAGAAAAGCCGTCCGCGACAAGATCGAAGCCTTCCAGCAGGCCTACAACAGGCTCAACGCGCTCGTGGCCGAGCTGACGCGCTACGACGCCGCCAGCAAAAAGGCGCAGCCGCTGCAAGGCGACGGCACTGCGGTGAACCTGCACAACGCGCTGCGCGGCCTGGTCGGGCAGCCCGGGGCATCCGGCAGCTACCTGAGCGACCTGGGCCTGCAGGTGCAGCGCGACGGCTCGCTCGGCCTGGACGCCGCCAAGCTCGAGGCGGCCCTGGCCGACCTGCCCAAGCTGGAGCAGACCCTCACCGCCAGCACTGGCGACGCCGCGACCAACGGTCTGGTGACGCGCATCCGCGATTTCGCCTTTCAGGCCAACGGCGTCAACGGCAGCATCAGCGGCCGCAGCAACGCGCTGCAGGCGGCACTCAAGCGCAACGCGACCGAGCAAGACGACCTGAGCACACGCCTTGCGGTGCGCCAGCAGAACCTGCTCCGGCAGTACCAGACCCTGGACGCGAACATGGCCTCGCTGAGCTCGCTGAGTTCCTTCATGGCCGCCCAGGTGAGCCGCTGGAACAAAAGCTGAGAGCGCGAAACAGCCCGCAAAAGCCCCGTTCATCGGGGCTTTTGCTTTTGGTGGCGCTTCCACAATGCCTTGCAACACCCAGCAAGTCATGGAGCGACTTGCGCAGTCAACCATCGCCTGCACGAGAGTGGATCGCAATCTCTTCGCCCCTGAAGGAGCATTCCCATGGCCATGACCATCAACACCAACGTC
>NZ_ALEE01000049.1 GCF_000282995.1 Melaminivora alkalimesophila | reverse complement strand
GCGCGGAGGCCGCCGGCGTCGGCGCCGGTGCAGGCGCTGCGACCGCCACCGCTGCGGGCTCGGGAGCCGCGGGGGCGGGGGGCGCGACGGGAGCCGCCGGCGCCGCGCCGCCACCTGCCGCCAGCTCGCTGATGTGGCGCACCAGTTCATGCGTGGAGGCCGCCTCGCCCTCGCCTCCGGCCTGGTGGCGCGCCAGCAGGCTGCGCGAAGTGTCGGCCGACTCCAACAGCACGTCGATCATCTGCGGGATCAGCTGCAGCTCGTGGCGCCGCAGGCGGTCGAGCAGCGACTCCATGTGGTGCGTGAGCTCGGCCACGTCGGAGAACCCGAAGGTCGCGGCTCCGCCCTTGATGGAGTGGGCGCAGCGGAAAATGCCGTTGAGCTCCTCGTCGTTGGCGGCCTCGACGTCCAGGTCCAGCAGCATCTGCTCCATCTGGTCGAGGTTTTCCGCCGCCTCCTCGAAGAAGATCTGGTAGAACTGGCTCAGGTCGAAGTCTGCGCCTGCGCCGCTTTGGTGGATGTCCGCCATGGTGACCGTTTTCCTGTGTGAGCTGCCTGTCCGTGTGGGGGCGCGCCTACCGCCGTCCTCAGCGGATGACCTTCTGGATGACCTCGATCAGGCGCACCGGATCGAAGGGCTTGACCAGCCAGCCGGTGGCTCCGGCGCTGCGGCCGGCCTGCTTCATCTGGTCGCTGGATTCGGTGGTGAGGATCAGGATCGGCGTCGTCTTGAAGCGCGGGTGCTCGCGCAGCTTGCGCGTCAGGCCGATGCCATCCAGGCGCGGCATGTTCTGGTCGGCCAGCACCAGGTGGATGTCGTGCGTCTCGGCCTTCTCCAGCGCGTCCTGCCCATCGACGGCCTCCACCACGTGGTAGCCGGCGCCGGTGAGCGTGAAGGACACCATCTTGCGCATGGAGGGAGAGTCGTCGACCGCGAGAATGGACTGCATGTGTGGCTCCAACGGATTCAGTCTGGAAAAACCTGGATGGTTCGATTCGATTGTGGCCCGCCTGTGGGGGCTCAAAACAGCTCCACGGAGCCGGCCTGCATTTCGCTCTGGGTGACGGGGTTGGGCCGGCCCGGGGCCAAGCCCTCCACCGGCGCGGCCGCTTCCTCGGCACTGTCTCCCATGACCTCCGAGGCGAGGCTGAAGGCACAGGCCTGCAGCACGCGGCTGGTGTGAGCGATGAGCTGCGTGGCCATGTCATGGAACTGCAGCTCGGTGACCGCGCCGCGCAGCGCTTCGCGCAGGGCCTCCGGCGCCGCCGGGCCCTCGGGGCGGGCCAGCGATGCCTGCGCCTCGTCGAAACGCGCCAGCAGGTTGTCGGTGGCGTGGTTGAGCAGCCCTTCCAGCCGCTGCAGGTCATGCAGGGCCATCAGCAGGGAATCCTGCAGCTCGGCCGCGACCAGCACGGGCAACTGCACCGCAGGCCCGGGTGGTGTGTTGTGCATGGATTGCATCGTCTCTCCATCGGTGCCGGCGCCGTGCCGACAACCACTTGCCAAATCCCCGAAGCCGGGGCCGGAGACGCCCCCGGAGACGGGCACTTGCCCCCGATTGTTCCAATATGTATCCCATGATACCCAACCCTGCCGATACCGACCCTCCAAAAAGACCCGTGCGCGTGCTGCATCTCGAGGACTCCGACGCCGACCACGCGCTGGTGCTGCGCACGCTCCGGCGCGCGCGCATGGATTGCGAGGTGCGGCGCGCCGATACGCTCGAGGACTTCAGTGGCTGGCTGGACCGTGAACCGTTCGACGTGATCCTGGCGGACTACCGCCTGCCCGGCTTCACCGCCATCGACGCCTGGCGCCTGGTGGACGGCCGCCCGGGCCATCCGCCCTTCGTGCTGCTGTCGGGCGCCATCGGCGAGGCGGCGGCGGTGGATGCCATGCGACTGGGTTTCGCCGACTACCTGCTCAAGGACGACATGACGCGCCTGCCGCACGTCATCGAGCGCGCCATCGAGGTGGCCGAGGCGCGGCGCGCGCGCGAGCAGGCCACGGCCGAGCTGGCGGAATCCGAGCAGCGCCTGGCGGCGCTGGCCGAGCACCTGCAGACCTCGATCGAGGAGGAGCGCGCGGCCATCGCGCGCGAGATCCACGACGACATCGGCGGCGCGCTCACGGCCGTGAAGTTCGACCTGGCCTGGATCTGCCGCCATGCGCCGGAAGGCCCCCTGCGCGAGCACGCGGGCACCGCCACCGAGATGCTGCAGCACGCCATCGACGCCAGCCAGCGCATCATGCTCGACCTGCGCCCGCCCGTGCTCGACCAGGGCCTGGCGGCGGCCGTGCAGTGGCTGGCCGAGACCTTCGAGCGGCGCACGCACATTCCCGTGCGCGTGACCTGCCAGGGACGGGCGCTGGCGCAGGTGCCGCCGGCGCTGCAGTTGGTGGCCTACCGCACCGCCCAGGAGGCGCTGACCAACGTTCACAAGTACGCGCAGGCGCGCCAGGTGCGCATCGAGCTGTCGGACCACGAGGGCGTGTTGACGCTGGAAGTGAGCGACGACGGCTGCGGCATCGCGCCGGAGATGCTCAGGAAGCCGCGCTCCTTCGGCCTCAAGGGCCTGGCCGAGCGCGCCCGCCGCGC
>NZ_ALEE01000048.1 GCF_000282995.1 Melaminivora alkalimesophila | reverse complement strand
CCCGCCGCGCCGGGGGCTGGCTGGACGTGAGCAGCCAGCCGGGGCGCGGCACCTCCATCATCGTCTCCCTGCCGCTGCCCGCACCGGCGACGGCGCTACCATCGCCTCCGGACGCGGAGCACGCAGCCCCGCGGCAGGCAACGACAGGAGGAGGAAGCGAGCCGTGATCCACGTGGTGCTGTGCGACGACCATGCCGTGCTGCGGCGCGGCATCCGTGACACGCTCGTCGAGTCGCCGGACATCCGCGTCACGGGCGAGGCGGGCAGCTACCAGGAGCTGCGCGAGGTGCTGCGCAGCGCGCAGTGCGACGTGCTGCTGCTGGACCTGCAGCTGCCCGGGCGCAGCGGACTGGAGGTGCTGGCGACGCTTCGCGACACGCACCCACACATCAAGGTGCTGATCGTCTCCATGTACCCGGAGGACCAGTACGCGCTGCGCGCCATCAAGGCCGGGGCGCAGGGCTACGCCAACAAGGCGGGCGATCCGTTGCAGCTGATCACCGCCGTGCATACCGTCATGCAGGGGCGCAGGTACCTGACGCCCGAGGTGGCGCAGCTGCTGGCCGACAGCCTGGCGCAACCCACGGCCGAGCTGCCGCACGAGGCCCTGTCCGAGCGCGAGCTGCAGACGCTCATCAAGATCGCCTCGGGCCGGCGCCTGTCGGACATCGCCGAGGAGCTGATGCTCAGCCCGAAGACCGTGAGCGTGTACCGCGCGCGGGTGCTGGAAAAGCTCAAGCTCAGCAACAACGCAGAGCTCACCGTGTACGCAATCCGCAACCAGCTGGTGTGAGCGCGCCGGCGGCGGGCATGTTCAGCCGAACAGGTCGATGGCCTGCTGCAGCAGCGTGAGCATCGGCTGCTCCAGCGTCGGCAGGGTGGCCGTGATGCCCAGCAAGCCCACGGTGAGCGTGACCGGAAAGCCCACGGCGTAGATGTTCATCTGCGGCGCCACGCGCGAGATGATGCCCAGCGTCAGGTTCACGAACAGCAACATCGCCACCATCGGCAGCGCGATCCACAGGGCGCTGGAAAACAGCGCGGCGCCCAGTTCGTGCAGGCGCATCTGGCCGACCGCCGCCAGCCAGTGGCCTTCGACGGGGAAGCGCTCGAAGCTTTTCACCACCGCCATCAGCACCATCAGGTGGCCGTTGATGACCACGAACAGCAACAGCGCGATGTTGCCAAAGAAGCGCGCCACGGCGCTGACCTGCGCGTTGCTCACCGGATCGAAGAAGGAGGCGAAGTTCAGCCCCATCTGCAGCCCGATGACCTCGCCCGCCAGCTCGACCGAGGCGAACACCAGCCGCACGGCAAAGCCGATGGCCACGCCGACGCCCACCTGTTGCACCACCGCGCCGAAGGCCTCGCGGCCGTTCACGCTGATGACCGGCTGCTCGGGCAGGGCCGCCTGCGCGCACACCGCCACCAGGAAGGCCAGCCCGATGCGGCTGCGTACGGGGATGGCGCGCGTGGAGAACACCGGCGCCACGGAGAACAGCGCCAGCACGCGCAGGAAGGGCCACAGCACCGGCGACAGCCAGGCCATGAGCTGGGCTTCGGAGAAGGTGATCAAGGCCGGCCCCGCCGCCCGCCGCTCCGCCCCTTCAGCCGACCACGCCCGGGATCGATTCGAGGGTGCGGCGCAGGAAATCCACCAGCGTGGTGAGCATCCACGGCCCGGCGATGGCGAAGACGCCCATGGCAGCGACCAGCTTGGGCACGAAGGCGAGCGTGGCCTCGTGGATCTGGGTGACCGCCTGGAAGATGCTGACCGTCAGGCCCACGGCCATCACCGTGCCCAGCACCGGCAGCGCGATCATGAGGAGCATGGTCAGCGCGTCGCGTCCCATGGTGAGTACGAACTGGGCGGTCATGCGAGGTCCCTGTTGAGAAGGTTCAGCTGCCGAAGCTCGCCGCCAGCGAGCCGATCAGCAGGTTCCAGCCATCGGCCAGCACGAACAGCATCAGCTTGAAGGGCAGCGCCACCAGCACCGGCGAGAGCATCATCATTCCGAGCGACATCAGGATGCTGGAGACCACCATGTCGATGATCAGGAACGGGATGAAGATCATGAAGCCGATCTGGAAGGCCGACTTCAGCTCGCTGGTCACGAAGGCCGGCACCAGCACGCGCAGCGGCGCGGTCTCGGCCGTCACCTCCGGCTCCAGCTTGCCCAGGCGCGCGAACAGCGCGAAATCCGATTGGCGCGTCTGGCGCAGCATGAAGGCGCGCATCGGGGCCTCGGCGCGCTCCAGGGCCTGCTCGAAGCTGAGCTCGTTGTTGGTGTAGGGCACGTAGGCGTCCTGGTAGACGCGGTCGAGCGTCGGGCCCATGACGAACAGGGTCAGGAACAGCGACAGGCCAATGATGACCTGGTTGGGCGGCGCGGACTGGGTGCCGATCGCCTGGCGCAGCAGCGACAGCACGATCACGATGCGCGTGAAGCCGGTCATCATCAAAAGCACCGCCGGCAGGAAGGACAGTGCCGTGAAGAACAGCAGCGTCTGGATCGGCACCGAATAGCTGGTGCCGCCCGGGCCGGAGCCAATCACCAGGGGCAGCGTGCCCGCCGCCGGGGTGGCGGCACCCGGGGCCGCCTGGGCCCAGGCGCCGCCCGCGCCGCCGGCGGCCAGGAGCGCCAAGGCGGCAACGATGCCCCAGCGCGCGCGGCGGCAGACTTCAGCCATGGTGCGCCGGCTCCTGCGCCTCGCGCGCCGCCGCCATCTCGCCGGCGAAGTCGGTCGCAGGCAGCACGTGCAGGCAGCTGACCTGCTGCGCCGTCACGCCCAGCACCAGCACCGTGCGCCGGTGCGCCGGCCCGACCTCCACCGTGACCACGCGCTGCTGCGGGCCCACAGCCACGGCCGAGAGCACGCGCGAGGCCGCGCCCGCGGCGCCGGGCAACAGGCCCAGCTGGCGTTGCTGCAACCGGCGGATCAGCCACGGCAGCGCCGACAGCGCCGCCACGAACAGCACCACCACCAGCAGCGTCTGGGTCATGCCCATGCAGCGCCCTTCCGCTCCACGCTCAGCCCCGGCTCACGCGGCGCAGCCGCTCGGACGGCGTGACCACGTCGGTCAGGCGGATGCCGAACTTGTCGTTCACCACCACCACCTCGCCCTGGGCGATCAGGTAGCCGTTGACCAGCACGTCCATGGGCTCGCCGGCCAGCGCGTCCAGCTCGACCACCGAACCCTGCGCCAGCTGCAGGATGTACTTGATCGGCACCTTGGTGCGACCCAGCTCCACCGACAGCTGGACCGGGATGTCCAGCACCATGTTGATGTCGTGCACCGTCGGGTCGACCGCGGCCGCCGAGGGCCGCACGGCCTCGCCCGACAGCGGCCCGCCCTGCTCGGCGTCGAGCGTCTCGTGGGCGCGCGCGTCGGCGCTTTTCTGCTCCTCCAGCGCCTCGGCCCAGCCGGCGAAGGGGTCGTCCTCGGCCCCGCCCTCCTGGGGCGGCAGGTCGTCGTGGTCGTGTTCAATGGCCATGCTTGTCTCCCAGCCAGCTGGCGTCCGCGGTGCGCAGGCACTCCTCGATGCGGATCGCGTACTTGGCGTTGTGCGTGCCGTACTGGCACTCGAACAGCGGCACCCCGCCGATGGAGGCGCGGATGCGCGGCTCGCGGTCGAGCTCGATGAAATCGCCCGGCTTCATGGCCAGCAGCTGCTCCACCGTGGCGTCGGCGCGGGCGAGTTCGGCCACCAGCGTCACCTCGGCCGCCTGGATCTCGCGCGTGAGCACCTTGACCCAGCGCCGGTCGACCTCGATGGCGTCGCCCTGCACGCTGGAATACAGCACGTCGCGGATCGGCTCCAGCGTGGCGTAGGGCATGCAGATGTGGATCGCCCCGGCCAGGTCGCCGATCTCCAGCTGGAAGGCGGTGGAGACCACGATCTCGCTGGGCGTGGCGATGTTGGCGAACTGCGGCTGCATCTCCGAACGCTGGTAGGCGAGCTCCAGCGGGTAGATGCCCTGCCAGGCTTTCTTGTATTCCTGGCAGATGACCTCCACCAGGCGGTTGATGACGCGCTGCTCGGTGGCAGAGAAGTCGCGCCCCTCGATGCGCGTCTGGAACTTGCCGGTGCCGCCGTAGAGCGTGTCGATGATGCCGAACACCAGCGAGGGCTCGCACACGATCAGGCCGCTGCCGCGCAGCGGGCGGATGGCGACGATGTTGAAGTTGGTCGGCACCACCAGCTCGCGCAGGAAGGCGTTGTAGCGCTGCACCGAGACCGTGCCCACGGAGATCTCGGGGCTCCTGCGGATGAAGTTGAACAGGCCGATGCGGAAGTTGCGGGCGAAGCGTTCGTTGACGATCTCCATCGTCGGCATGCGCCCGCGCACGATGCGCTCCTGGCTGGAGATGTCGTAGTCGCGGATGGCGCCCGCCTCGATCTCCTCCTTGACGGTCTTCTGGCTCTCGCCCGTGACGCCCTCCAGCAGGGCATCGACCTCTTCCTGGGACAGAAAGGAATCACTCATGGATCGGGTCTCCGGTCACTGGATGATGAAGCTGGAGAAATGCACCTGCCGCACCGGGTTGTCGTCGGCGCGCCGGCGCGGCGGCTCATCGTCGTCGTCCCCGTCGTCATCGTCGCGGCGCGACGGGCGCTTGCGCGGCTTCGGCACGGTGTAGCCCAGCGGGCGCGCAACCTCGAGGCGGATGTCCTGGGCGAGTTGCTCCTTGCCCTCGCGCGTGAGCAGGTCGTCGGTGGTGCGCTGCGAGACCAGCAGCAGCACGCCGCTTCGGATGCTGGGCATGTAGGCCTTGACCTGGTCGGCGGTCTTGGCGTCCGCCAGCTCCAGCGTGATGCCGATCTGGGCGAAGCGGTCGCCGCCCGGGTCCGCCAGGTTGACCACCATGTTCTCCATCGGCAAGAAAGTGGGCGGCGCCTTGGCGGCCGCGCTCGCTGCCGGGCGGCGCGGCGCCTGGTCCGCGTCCTCGTCGTCCAGGGCGGCCTGGCGCTGCGACGCCAGGAACCAGGCTGCCGCACCGCCCACGAGCACGACCAGCAGCACGGCTGCTGCCAGGAGGACCAGTTTCTTGCTTTTGGCAGGAGCGGGGGCGTTCTCGGACACGACAGGGCTTTCCGGCGCTCGGCGCGCGCGCAAACGAATGGGTGGCTGGGCGGTGCCGGCGGGCGGCACTCACCTGCTGATGGACCGATTATTGGCTTGGGGCCCGATCCATGATAGCCAGAATAAAAGCCCGAAAGCTCCCCGTTTCGGGGGCTTGCGCCCCCGGGCGGCGTCAGGCGTAGACGTCCACCGAACGCTCGCCGATGCCGCGCCCACGCGGCGCCTCCGGTCGGCCTTCCGCCCCTTCGGGGGCGACCGCGCGCACCACGCCCTGGCGTCCGGAGCTTGCAGGGGCAGCGTCCTGCTCGCGCGCACTCCTGCCGCCCGCGGCCTGGGACGACACCGACATGCCCGCCAGCTGCAGGCCCTGCTCCTGCAGCAGGGTGCGCAATTCGTCGCTGCCGGCATCGAGCAGCTGGCGCGCCTGGGCATCGTCGCTGCGCAGGTGGACATGGGCCTCGCTGCCCCGCAGCGCAACCTGCACCTGCACGGCGGCCCCGTCCCGCTCGACGGTCAGGGCAGCGTTCTGGATGCCCTGGTGGATCCAGTGCGTGATGCGCTCGGCCAGCAATGCCTCGGCGGCCTCGCCGTCCAGTGGCAGCCCGGCAGC
>NZ_ALEE01000047.1 GCF_000282995.1 Melaminivora alkalimesophila | reverse complement strand
GCGCGCGCGCCGCGGCTGCGGCGCCCGCCTGCCAGCCCAGCGCGGCCGGCAGCCCCAGGCTCAGGCGGCGGCCGTCGAGTTCGATGAAGGTGCGCAGCAGCGCTCCTTCCGTGCCGTCCTGCGGCCACGCAGCGCTCTCGAACTCGCAGCGCATCTCGGTCTCGATCCAGCGCGTGTGCACCGCGAAACTCTCGGCGCCGGCAGCGGTGAAGGCCGGGTCGTCGAGCACCGCGCGATGGAAGGGCAGCACCGAGGCCACCCCCTCGATGCGGAACTCGGCCAGCGCCCGGCGCGCGCGCGCCAGCGCCTGCTCGCGCGTTGCGCCGGTGACGATCAGCTTGGCCATGAGCGAATCGAAGCTGCCCGGCACCTGGCTGCCCGCGGCCACGCCCGTGTCCAGGCGCACGCCCGGGCCGCTGGGCGCATCGAAGACCATGATCCGCCCGGGCGTCGGCAGGTAGCCCCGGCCCGGATCCTCGGCATTGATGCGAAATTCAAGGCTGTGGCCGCGGGCGGGTGGCGTCTCGGTCCACTGCAGCGGCAGCCCGTCGGCAATCCGCAGCTGTTCGAGCACCAGGTCCACGCCGGTGGTCTCCTCGGTCACCGGGTGCTCGACCTGCAGGCGGGTGTTCACTTCCAGGAAAGAAATCTGCCCGTTGCGGCTGAGCAGGAATTCCACCGTACCGGCGCTCTCGTAGCCGGCCGCCTGGCAGATGGCGCGCGCCGCCTCGTGGATCTGCGCGCGCTGCGCATCGGTGAGGAACGGCGCCGGCGCTTCCTCGACCAGCTTCTGGTTGCGCCGCTGCAGCGAGCAGTCGCGCGTGCCCAGCACCAGCACCTGGCCGTGCCGGTCGGCCAGCACTTGGGCCTCGATGTGGCGCGGGCGGTCGAGGAACTGCTCCACATAGCACTCGCCGCGCCCGAAGGCCGCCGTGGCCTCGCGCACCGCCGACTCGTACAGCTCGGCCACCTCCTCCATCTGCCAGGCGACCTTCAGGCCGCGCCCGCCGCCGCCGTGCGCCGCCTTGATGGCCAGGGGCAGCCCGTGCTCGCGGGCGAAGGCCAGCACCTCGGCGCTGCTGGCGACCGGCCCGGGCGTGCCGGCCACCAGGGGGGCGCCCACCTGCTGCGCGATGCGCCGCGCCGCGACCTTGTCGCCCAGGGCCTCGATGGTCTCGGGGCGCGGACCGATCCAGACCAACCCGGCCTCCCGCACCGCCCGCGCGAAGTCGGCACGCTCGGCCAGGAAGCCGTAGCCCGGATGCACCGCATCCGCGCCGCTCTTGCGGGCGATGTCGAGCAGCCGGTCGATCGCCAGGTAGGTCTCGGCCGGGCGCGTGCCCGCCAGGGCCCAGGCCTCGTCGGCCGCGCGCACATGCAGCGCGTCGGCATCAGGGTCGGCATAGACGGCGACCGAGCGCACGCCGTAATCGCGGCAGGCGCGCGC
>NZ_ALEE01000046.1 GCF_000282995.1 Melaminivora alkalimesophila | reverse complement strand
CAGGCGCGCGCGATCCGTACCGCGATCTCGCCGCGGTTGGCAATGAGAACTTTGGTGATCATGAGAACACTTCCTGGGCGAAGGGCGCGACCACGCGAAAGCGCAGCCGGCAACCCACGGGGATCTGCGCCGCCAGGTCCAGGTGGTGGCTGGCGAGCGCGGCGATGACGGGGTAGCCGATGGTCAGCGGGTGGTCGGCCAGGAACAGCAGCGGCTGGCCGTTGGCGGGCACCTGCAGGGCGCCCGCCACCGTGCCTTCGCTCGGCAGCTCTTCGCTGCGGGCGCGCACCAGCGGCTCGGCGCCCTGCAGGCGCATGCCGACGCGGTCGGACTGGGGCGTGACCTGCCACTCCTGGCGCTGCAGCAACTCCACGGCCTCCGAAGTGAACCAGTCGGTGCGCGGGCCCAGGATCACGTCCAGCGCCACCAGGCTGCCGGGGCTCGGCAGGGACGGCCCCTCTCCCACCTCGGCCAGGGCGACGGCCTGCAGTCGGTCGGGCGCGACGCCCCCCACGGCCAGCCGGTCGCCGGCCTGCAGCGGCGGCGGG
>NZ_ALEE01000045.1 GCF_000282995.1 Melaminivora alkalimesophila | reverse complement strand
GGCCCTCAATGAGAAGCGCATTTCCACCGATTGCAACGACGGTGGACCGCTTCACTACCGAGTTTGGCCGCATTGTACATGGCGGTCACACCCCTGCTTGCGCAAAAAAATTGCCACCATCTTCCCGGATCAGCTCACGCTGCTGCGTGATCATACGGGAGAGCAGTTCCGCGCAGGCCTCACTGCGGGTGTGCACGACCTCGACTCCTAGCTCCCGCAGACGATCTTCACCCCACTCGCGAACGGTTGGGGTGCCGATCACGACCTTGGGAATACCATATAGGATCATCGCTCCTGTGCACATTGGACAGGGCGAAAGCGTCGTGTAGAGCACAGTTTCTCGATAAAATTCCGGCGGTTGCCGACCGGCGTTGGCGAGCGCAGTCATTTCTGCGTGATGGAGAGTGCTGCCGGTCTGCGCCCGGAGATTGCGTCCGCGTGAGACCAGCTTGCCGCGGTGGACGAGTACCGATCCGATGGGAAGGCCTCCCTCTAGGAAACTTGCTTCCGCCTCCTCGATTGCGATCTGCAGCATGCTTGATTCAAATTTCGTGTGTTCCATAGGTTATTTTTAGATTACACCCTTTTCCGGATCGGCCTCAGAGAATCGGGGAAGCAACCACGTTACGGCCGCGAGGAGTAGGTAGGCCATGGTGGCCGGAGCCGTGAAAAAGAACCCTATCCGCCCCACCACATCCGCTTGTTCAATCACAAAACTGTGGATGAAGCCGATCCCTGAGAGTGCAGCCCCGATCACGCAGGAACCCACAAGCATCAAGCCCACTGGCAGGCCGTCAGTAAAACCGGCGTTGAGTGATATCGCCGGGTGGCCCGTGGCGTCGAACGGCGCCGTGTTGTGCAACGTCAAGTAAGCCCGGGATACCGCCTGCGGCACTTCGGGACGTTTGGTCGGGAGCGCCCAAGGCTGAAAAGGCACTGTGGGAAGAAGCAGGGCATCGAAGCGGGCAAGCGCAGAGTCGTAAGCCGAATGCAGGTGGCGTGACGCTTCCTGAGCAAGCCCGTAGTAGCGTCCGAAAAAACGGGTCCGCGTGTAGTGTCCGAGTAACGCTAGCGCGATTACACTCGGGTAAAGCTTGTTGCCTCGCGCTGCTAAACCACGGCCCACTGCTTCATTGAGGCTAACGGGATAGAACCCTTTCCAATTGTTGCCCTGGCCGAACCCTTCGATCATCGTCGAGGTCGCCCCCTCCACGCTGATCACCGACATGATGTCGATGCCTTGCCGGTGCAGGGGAATGGAAAGGGTCTCCACCGCCATTCCCGCCGCGGCCAGCTGCGAGGCGGCGGTGCGGACGGTGGAGTCCGTGGCCGGTTCGGAAAGACCGGGCCAGCCGAAACCCTCATCCAAAACGCCAATCCGAAGCGAACGGGGCGCCACATCGAGGTCGGCTGTGTAATCACGCTCGCGGGCAACACGTCCCTGCCGTGGATCAAGCGGGTCGTCTCCCGCGATCACGTTCAGCACCCGCGCCACGGTCGATACATCCCGCGCCATGGGCCCAGTATGGTCGAGAGTCCGCTCGATCGGCATTATGCCTGTGTAAGGAACCAGTCCATACGTGGGCTTGAGTCCGACAACGCCGCACCATGCCGCGGGTATCCGGATGGAACCGCCCTGATCACACCCGATCGCCGCCTCCACTTCCCCCAGCGCGACAAGTGACCCGCATCCGCTGCTCGAGCCACCGGCGGAAAACCCGGGGCGATAGGGATTGTGCACCGACCCCTGGGCGGAAGTTTCGCTCGCACCGGAAATGCAGAGATCCTCGCAGACTGCTTTACCGGCGATCTCCGCGCCCGCTCCCAATAGGCGCTGGACGACTGTGGCATCGTATTCGGGAGTGTACCCCTCAAGCAGGGACGAGCCGTTGCGCATCCCTATTCCAGCCAGCGCGATGCTGTCTTTCAGGGCGATCCGCATTCCTGCCAGGGATCCGTTTTGATGTTCGCGCACGGAAGTCCTCAGGTACCACGCGTTCGTCGGATTCGTACCGGGCTCGGGCCTTTCACCTCTTCGGGAAGCTGGCGCCCGCAGTCGACCCTCACCTACCAACGATTCCACACGAGCGAAGGACGGAAGTGCCGCATTCATGGCAATTCTGTATCCATCAAGGTCATGTCCGCCCCCCAATCCGAGCCGCGCCAAGATGGCAGCGATTTCCTCAAGGGGCGGCGGATGCAGCAACGGCGTCATTTCCTAGAGGCTGCGCCAAGCTGGGTTAGCCACCATGTTCGCCCGCTGCAAAATAGCTGTGGCGCGGCTCTGCGCTTCCTCAAGGAACGCCAACTCACGTTCAGGGGGAAGAAAGCTCAAGCGGCGGTTCTCCATCACAACGTTTCCGTCAATCAGGACAGTGTCCACCTCATTGCCGTAAGCCTGAAACACGATCGTGGCCGCCAAATGATGGTGAGGAGTCGTCTGAGGGTGACGCAGGTCAAGCAGGATAAGGTCCGCGCGCTTGCCGGTTTCGATGGAACCAATCTCGTGGTCCATTCCCAACGAACGCGCCCCATCGATCGTCGCCATTTCAAGAATCTTCTCTGGGGTCAGCACGTCCGCATCCCGATGCACCGCGCGGTGAATATGGGCCATAAACTTCATGTCTCCGATCATGTTTACGGAGTCATTACAATTCCCGTCATCTGTTCCAATGCCCACGGCCATGCCGCGCTCCACCATCTCTGGCACGGGGGCCACCCCTGAGCCGAGGTAGGCATTGCTCACAACCTGCGACGCGACCTTCACATTGTGGCGGTGCAGCAGCCGAACATCCTTCCGGTCAAAGTACACGCAATGCGCGACCTGCAGACGCTCATCCAAGAGTCCGTAACACTCCATGTACTCGGCGGGACTCATCCAATGAAGCCGCTCATCATGATCGCTCTCCGCCATGTGAAGCGTCCACATTACCGCCCGATCACGGGCGAAGGCTTGTGCCCATCGCATTCCTTCAACTGTCACCGCCGGGGTAGTGGCAGGAGCGGGCCAAACTGATATACGACCTCCTGCCGTGCCATGATACTGATCTGACAGGGCTGTGATCCGATCTTTGGCCACAGCCGTTTCCTCCATGATCGAGCACAGTTCGACTTGGGGAGAGCGAGCCTTCAAGGCGTCCACATACCCTTGAATGCGCCCGTCCATCCGATCAAAGAACATGCGGGCGTAGACGACCCTCACACCCACCTCACCATAGACCGCCATCGCGGCCTCGATGTTGCCTGGGTAGATGGCCGAATCGGCGTTGTCGTTGATCGTCGTAATCCCGCTGCGCACAGCTTCCGCACAATACAACCTCACCGCCACCGCTACGTCCTCCGGTCTCATCGCCTTTTGTCCCGGATACAAAACGTTGAACAGCCAGTCATGGAGTTGACGCCCGTGCGAGGGCCCTCCGCGCAGGAGGATCTGGTTCACATGGGTGTGGGCATTGATGAAACCGGGTAACACGACCTTGCCGCGTGCATCGATCACCCGATCCGCTGGCGGAGGCACCGACTCGGCGTGCACTCCGAGCGCGACGATCCGTCCATCCTGCACGTGAACCCAGCTATCCCCAAGGACTCTGCGGTACTGATCCATCGTGACGAGGGTACCGTGCTGGATGCTGAGCGTTTGCATGATATGTATAAATAGTGTGTTACACGTCGCAAAGCAGATATTATGCCATCGAAAAGACGAGCATTGGCCATCGTATCCAATCTTTTCATGAATCGGCCTCCGCTTGTCAGCCGCGCTGGCACGTTGCCTGCTGGCATCATTGTACCTGATTAGAAACGTGCCTCAGCGAGGCTCTTCGTCATTTCGTGTGGAACACAACAGTCACAATGACTCCTGGTCGTCG
>NZ_ALEE01000044.1 GCF_000282995.1 Melaminivora alkalimesophila | reverse complement strand
GGGCCGACTCCATCCATGCCGTCCGGGGCAGGGGTCTCAGAAGAAGCCGAGCTTGTTCTCGCTGTAGCTGACCAGCAGGTTCTTGGTCTGCTGGTAGTTGTTCAGCGCCATCTGGTGGTTTTCGCGGCCGATGCCGGACTTCTTGTAGCCACCGAAGGCGGCGTGCGCGGGGTACAAGTGATAGCAGTTAGTCCACACCCGGCCGGCCTGGATGGCGCGGCCCGCCTTGTAGGCCACGTTGCCATTGCGCGACCACACGCCGGCGCCCAGGCCGAAAGCGGTGTCGTTGGCGATGTGGATGGCTTCGTCGAAATCCTTGAAGGTGGTGACCGAGGCCACGGGCCCGAAGATCTCTTCCTGGAACACGCGCATGTCGTTCTTGCCGAACAGCAGCGTGGGCTTGACGTAGAAGCCGTCGTTGATGTCGCCGCCCTGGCGGTTGCGCTCGCCACCCGTCAGAGTCTGCACGCCTTCATTGCGGCCGATGTCGATGTAGCCCAGGATGCGCTCCATCTGCTGCTGCGACACCTGCGCGCCCACCATGGTGCTGGTGTCCAGCGGGTGGCCTTGCTTGATGGCGGACACGCGCTTGAGGGCGCGCTCGATGAAGCGGTCGTAGATCGATTCTTGAATCAGGATGCGCGACGGGCAGGTGCAAATCTCGCCCTGGTTCAGCGCGAACATCGACAGGCCTTCCAGCGCCTTGTCGAGGAAGGCGTCGTCGTGGTCCATCACGTCGGCAAAGAAGATGTTGGGGCTCTTGCCACCCAGCTCGACGGTGGAGGGGATCAGGTTGTCGGCCGCCGCGCGCAGGATGCGCTGGCCCACGGGGGTGGAGCCGGTGAAGGCTATTTTTGCAATGCGCGTGCTGGTGGCCAGCGCCTCGCCCGCTTCCTTGCCGAAGCCGTTGACGATGTTGACCACGCCGGGCGGCAGCAGGTCGCCAATCAGCTCCATCAGCACCATGATGGAGGCAGGCGTTTGCTCGGCGGGCTTCATCACCACGCAGCAACCGGCGGCCAGCGCGGGCGGCAACTTCCACGAAGCCATCAGCAGCGGGAAGTTCCAGGGAATGATCTGGCCCACCACGCCGATGGGCTCATGGAAGTGGTATGCAACCGTGGTTTCGTCGATCTCGGAGATGCCGCCTTCCTGCGCGCGGATGGCGCCAGCGAAGTAGCGGAAATGGTCGATGGCCAGCGGAATGTCGGCCGCCATGGTCTCGCGCAGCGGCTTGCCGTTGTCGATGGTTTCAGCGATGGCCAGCGTCTGCAGATGCTGCTCCATGCGGTCGGCGATCTTCAGCAGGATGTTGGAGCGCTCGGTGACCGAGGTCTTGGCCCAGGCGGCCTGTGCGGCGTGGGCGGCGTCCAGGGCGCGGTTCACATCCTCGGCGTCGGACTGGGCGACCTTGGTGAAGGGCTTGCCGGTGATGGGGGAGACGTTTTCGAAGTAGCGGCCAGCCGACGGGGGCACCCATTTGCCGCCGATGTAGTTGTCGTACTGCTGTTTGTAGGGGTAGGCGGCTTCGAGGCCGAAACGCTTGAGCTCAAACATGTCCATGGTCTTGTCTCCTGAGAGGTGGGTATGCGGCCGCCCAAGGCGGGTCGGCTGCAGGCACAGATGCACAGGCCGTGCCAGCTTGGCACACCTGGGCCAAAGGCGCGGGTTTACCCTGTAATTGGCAGCCTGTGGCTTGGCTTGGCCCCGGGGCAATGTCACTTTATGGAACAGCGGGCGCGACAGGCCCGGACAATTTGGAACGTCACATCCGAGCAGGGGCATTTCATACGCCGCGCCGCTCCGATAGACTGGCACAGCCCACCGACCGCGCGCATGAACGCCGGTGCGCACGGGCACCCGACACCCGCCATGCCGCCCCTCGGCAGGCCGATCAGGAGACAGACAGCCATGGGTATTGCGACCGACAGCCTGCAGCTGGCACGCCGGCACCTGCTGGACCACGGTGCCTGCCCGCCCAGCGCGTTGAACGACCGCCTGGCGCGCTCCTGGCAGCGCAGCCTGCACGCAGGCTTGCCGCCTTTTGGCGGCCGCGAGCTGGCCGAGCCCGCGGACGGGCTGAGCCTGTCGCAATCGCTGGAGCAAAACGCGCAGATGCTGTCTTTCGCCCGCCCGGTGATGGACTTCATGTACGGCCAGATTCGCGGCAGCGACTGCATGGTGGTGCTGGCCGACGTGGACAGCATGCTGCTGCACGCGGTGGGCGACCACGGCTTTTTGACCAAGGCGCAGCGGGTGGAGCTGCGCACCGGCGCGTCCTGGCGCGAATCGGTGCGGGGCACCAACGCCATCGGCACCGCCATCGAAGACGCCAGCGCGCTGCAGGTGCGCGCTGGCGAGCACTATCTGGAACGTAACGCCTTCCTGCACTGCTCGGCCGCGCCCATCTTCACCGCGCAGGGTGCCGTGGCCGGCGCCATCGACATTTCGGGCGACGAGCGCGCATCGCACATGCACGCGCTGGGGCTGGCCAGCAGCGCGGCGCGCCTGATCGAAAACAACTGGCTCAAGGCACGTTACCGCGATGCGGTGCGCGTGCACCTGCACAGCGCCGCCGAAGGCTTGGACACGCCAGCCGAGGGCATCGTGGTGCTGTCAGAAAGCGGCACGCTGCTGGGCGCCAACCAGGAAGCGATTCGCGCCCTGCGCCTGGCGCCGCACGACTTCTTTGCGCTTCAGCTGGAAACGCGCCTGCAAGAACGCCTGGCGCACCTGCTGGCCCGCACGGGGCGCGAACCGCACACCGTGCGCCTGCCGGACGGTCGGCGCATGTTCTTGCGGGTTGAGCAACCCGCGCAGCGCACGCCCGCGCGCACTGTCGTTCCCGAGGCTCGCGTGGACGCGCTGGCAGCCAGCGACACGGGCGACGCGCAATGGCGCCGCGCCGCGCAACAGGTGCGCCGCATTCTGGACAAGCCCATCGCGCTGCTCATCCAGGGCGAATCGGGCGTCGGCAAGGAAGTCTTCGCCAGGGCCTGCCACGACAGCGGGCCGCGGCGCGGCCGGCCCTTCGTGGCCGTCAACTGCGCGGCCATCCCGGAATCGCTGATCGAGGCAGAGCTGTTCGGCTACGCCCCCGGCGCCTACACCGGCGCGCAAAAGGGCGGCAGCCTGGGCCGCATCCGCGAGGCCGAGGGCGGCACGCTCTTCCTGGACGAGATCGGCGACATGCCGCTTTTGCTGCAAACCCGGCTGCTGCGCGTGCTGCAGGAAAAAAAGGTCACGCCGCTGGGCGGCACGCCGGTGCCTGTGGACTTTGCCTTGGTCAGCGCCACGCACTGCGTGCTGGCCGACGCGGTGGCGGAAGGGCGCTTTCGCAGCGACCTGTACTACCGCCTCAACGGCTTCAGCGTGAAGCTGCCCGCCTTGCGCGAGCGCAAGGACTTCGATGCGCTGGTCACGCGCATGCTGGCGCAGTGGGACGACAGCGGCGTGCGCATCGCGCCTGATCTGCTGGCCGCGCTGCGCGGCTACACATGGCCGGGCAACCTGCGGCAGTTGGCCAGCGTGCTGCAAACCGCCTGCGCGCTGCGCGACCCGGCGCACGAGCCGGCCATCGACTGGCCGCACCTGGCCAGCGACCTGCGCGATGCGCTGGCCAGCCCGGCAGCGCGGGTGCAGCCCGCCGGTAAAGCGGCGGAAACGCGCGCCATTTCGGTGGGCCAAGCTGACGGAGCACCGGAAGCCGCGCCGCCGGCGGCCTTGCGAAAAATCGCCCGCCAGGCCATCGCGCAGGCGCTGGCCGATGGCGGCGGCAACGTCAGCGAGGCCGCCCGGCGCCTGGGCATCAGCCGCCAGACCATTTACCGCCATTTGAAGAAGGCCGACGCCGAGGCCTGATCTCGCGCGCGCCTGCCGCCGGGCGACGCCTGCATTGCGCTTTTCCCGATTGCCCAGAAAAAAGGCCCGCTCGAAGCGGGCCTTGGGCCTTGCGACTTTGGGTCAAACCATCAGGTGGCCGGCTTATCGGAAGGGGCCTTGATGTTGTCCTGCAGCTCCTTGCTCATCGGCAGGCCGATGCTCTGGTTGCGCGGCGGGATCGGCTGCATGAACCACTTGTTGTAGAGCTTTTCAAACTCGCCCGACTTCATCATGCCGGTGATCACGCCGTCGACCAGCGCCTTGAATTTCGGGTCGTTCTTGCGAATCATGCAGGCGTAGGGCTCGACCTGCAGCGAATCGCCCACCACTTCCAGCGAAGCCGGGTCCTTGGCGTTGGCCTTGCACGGATAGGAAATTCAACCGCATGAGG
>NZ_ALEE01000043.1 GCF_000282995.1 Melaminivora alkalimesophila | reverse complement strand
ACCGTTGATTTCATTGACTTTCCTGTTCGCTTTGTAAACGGGTATGGTGGCCTCCCACTTTTGAGGTTCACGATGCAGGGTTGGCACACAACGTTTTTGGGGATGCGTGGGCTCCCCCGCGATATCAGCGACTTCGAGATGAAGGCATTTTTCACCTTCGATGGTGCCGAGCGCGACGCAATCAATGCACGCCGAGGTGATTCCCACAAGCTTGGTCTGGCGCTCCATATTGGTTTCCTGCGCATGAGTGGGCGTTTGCTCGGTGCCTTTCGGGTAATTCCAGTAGCCTTGTGGCGCCACCTTGGCAACGAGCTTGGCATTGCAGCACCAGAAGTCGCCTCGCTGAGAGCCATGTATGAACGCGGGCGCACGCTATTCGATCACCAACAAGTAGCCTGCACGGTCCTTGGATTCCAGTGGATGAGCGAGCACCAGCGCCGCTCACTGGTACGTGAACTGCGCGACGAAGTGGCGCGCTGCGCCGACCGCGATCAGCTACTCGTGCGGGCGCGTCAATGGCTGTACAAGAACAAGCTGGTGATCGTGCACGAGCGGGCAATTCGGACACTGATTGCGGCGGCACTTGCCCAGCTTGAAGTTGAAACAGGCACCGCCATCGCCGCCAGCGTTGATCCAGCAACACTTGATCGCTGGCGAGCCTCAGTTTCAGAGCTGCGCCCAGATGGACAAACCCAGCAGAGTTGGCTATGGGCTGCACCGGCGAAACACTCAACCCGCCAAATCAGCGAGGTACTGGAGCGCATCGACCTGCTTTACACGCTGGACGTTCATAAGCACCTGGCAGACATCCCCGATCTCATCTTGCGCCGCTACGCGCGCCGACTTGTCTCCAGGCCGCCCTCAGCCGGAGCCAAGATCAAAGAGCCAGCGCGCACCGTGGAGGTCGCATGCTTTCTTCGGTATTGCCTGTTCACCACCACAGACCAGTTGATCCTTATGGTGCAGCGCCGGATCGCCGATCTGTGGCGTCAGGCTGCCGCCGATGTCCCCGCTACCGTCAATTGGGCCGCAATGTACAAAACGCTGCTCGGCGAACTTGTTGCCTTGAGCGCGCAAGGTGCGGTGCCAGATGCTGAGTTGCGTGCCCGTCTTGAAGCCTTGATCACCGAAACCCAGAAACGCAAACCACCGAGCAGGGCCTCCCTGGTCCGCGAGGGATTGATTGATGGAATTCGCCCCGTGCGGTCGTTGCTCGTCGCCATTGCAAAGCTGCCCTGGCAGGCCACCGGCGAGCATCCTGCCATCGAGTACCTTGCCAAGCTGCAAGCTTTATATCTCAAAGGATCCAGAAAGCTGCCAGTTGAAGTGGTGGCACCAAGTCTGGGAATGATCTGGCAGGTTTCGATCTCCAGCCCAGACCGGGAACGGGCGTTTCAGGCGTTGGAGGTGGCCACCCTGTTTGCCCTGCGCCGCGCGGTGCGCAATGGCTCGGTCTGGATTGAGCACAGCCTGAGCTTTCGGGGTCGTGCGCGCTTGTTCTTCACGGACGAGCGTTGGCAGGCAGAGTCCAAGAAACACTATGCCCGTCTATCGTTACCCAGCAAGGCTGCCACTTTCTTGAAGCCTTTGCTGGCCAGAGTAACTGCCGGTGTCGATGCGGTGGCCGCTGCAGCCCGCAGTGGCGTACTGCGCGTGGATGATGAACTCCATTTGTCGCCATTGCCCGCAGAGGACGAAGACCCAGAAGTGACCAAGCTGCGCGCGGCTTTGGATCACCGCATCGGTGAGGTTCAATTGCCGGAAGTGATTCTGGCCGTTGACGCCCAGGTGCGCTTTAGCTGGATCATGCTCGGACGTGAGCCGCGCTCTACCGACGAGCTGCTGATGGTCTATGCCGGCATCATGGCCCACGGCACCAGTCTGACTGCGGTCGAATGCGCGCGCATGATTCCGCAATTGTCTGCCACCAGCATTCGCCAGGCCATGCGCTGGGCGCGGGACGAACGGCGTCTGAGCCAGGCCTGCCAGGCTGTGCTGGAATTCATGCAGCGACACCCGATTGCCGCCACCTGGGGGCGGTCCGATTTGGCATCTTCTGACATGATGAGCATGGAGACCACCAAACGGGTGTGGCAAGCCCGGCTTGATCCTCGGCGCAACACACCTTCCATTGGAATCTACTCCCATGTAAAAGACCGGTGGGGCATCTTCCATGCGCAGCCCTTTGTGCTCAATGAGCGCCAGGCGGGCGTGGCCATTGAAGGTGTCATCCGCCAAGAAAAGCTGGAGACCAGCCAGCTTGCTGTGGATACCCATGGC
>NZ_ALEE01000042.1 GCF_000282995.1 Melaminivora alkalimesophila | reverse complement strand
CGTTTTCAGTGCAATAAGTGACGGTACGTGTTGAATCACGAGCAAAACTGAGCCAGGCGTCACGTCCAAAACTGAGCCACTAAGTTGACGAAGAAATGGACTGTTCGGATGTGGATAAGTCTACTGCGTGATCTGTCTGGGGTGCTCCTTTGGCCGTTTTGGTTCGTGTGGCTCTGATGATCGAAGACGGTTGTGCAGTCGAGTGCCTGAAGCGCCAGCTCTGGTTGCCGGTTTCGACGATGTGGCAGTGATGGGTGAGTCGGTCGAGTAGCGCGGTGGTCATCTTGGCGTCGCCGAACACGCTGGCCCACTCCGAGAACGACAGGTTGGTGGTGACGACCACGCTGGTGCGCTCGTACAGCTTGGACAGCAGGTGGAACAGCAAGGCCCCACCGGCTTGACTGAAGGGCAAATAGCCCATCTCGTCGAGGATGACGAGATCCACGTACATGAGCCGATGTGCCAGTTGCCCGGCCTTACCTTGAGCTTTCTCGGCCTCCAGCAGATTGACCAGCTCGACGGTCGAGAAGAAGCGCACCCGCTTACCATGTGCACGGATGGCATGAACGCCCAGGCTTGTGGCAAGGTGTGTTTTGCCCGTGCCTGGGCCGCCCACGAAGACCACGTTGTGGGCTGAGTCGATGAACTTGAACTCGTGCAGCTGACGCACCAGCGCCTCGTCCACTTGGGCCTGATCAAAGGCAAAGCCAGCCAGATCGCGGTGGTGAGGGAATCGGGCCACCCGCATCTGGTAGGCCATGGAGCGCACTTCCCGGTGCGCGCCCTCGGCCTTGATGAGCTGATGCAGAAGGGCTTCGTGGTCGAGCGATTTGAGCCGGGCGATGCCCAGCAGTTCCGGCCAGGCACTGGCCATGCCGTGCAGGCTCAAGCCCTTGAGGCTTGCTGCGATGTCATTGGACATGGTCATCCTCCTGGGACTGGCGCAGGCTGTCGTAGCGCGACACGTCGGCCTGAGGCGGCTCGTGCAGCGTCAGTGAAGGCAAGGCTGCTTCAGGCAGGCTTTGCACGGCTTGGGGCTCCTTGAGCCTGGCCAGCACGTTGAGCACATGGTCGGCACTCACGCGGCCCGATTGCAGCGCCAACTCCACGGCCACCAGCACGTCATCGAGCCCGTGCAGGGTGATGGCCATGAGCACCTGGGCCATCACCCGGTCGCCGCCAGGGTGGCGAAGCAGGTGCGCTTGCAGATGCTGCAAGGGCTCGGGCATGGTCTTGAAGGGGGCGCCGTTGCGCAAAGCGCCGGGCTTGCGTTCGAGCAAGCTGACGTAGTGCCGCCAGTCGTACAAGGTCTGGCCACGCTCGAAGCTGCGCGGCAGGCTCACCGGCTGTTCTGGCGGTTCCGAGTTGGGGCCGACCACCACCAGGCGGTCGGGATAAGCCCGCACGCTGACACTGGTGTGGGCCCACTCGCATGGCACGCTGTAGCGATTGCGCTGGTAGTGGATCAGCGAGGTGGCCGTCACCCGCACCATCTGCTCAACATAGCCATCAAATGGCGCAGGGTTGGGCATCAGGTGCGTCTGCTCTTGCTGCCAGACGTCGGCGATCGTCAGCTCTGGCCACTCGGGGTGAGGCAGCTCATGCCAGGCGTCCAGGCAAGCCTGGTGCAGCCACGCATTGAGGCTCTCCAGGTCGGGCCAGCGGCGTTCCGCTGCCTCCATCCAGATGCCACGACGGCGATCCTGCACGTTCTTCTCGACGATACCCTTCTCCCAGCCTGCGGCCCGGTTGCAGAACTCTGGCTCGAACAGGTAGTGACCCGTCATGGCCTCGAAGCGCGCATTGACGGTGCGGCTCTTGCCCTGACCAACCTTGTCGACGGCGGTCTTCATGTTGTCGTAGATGCCCCGGCGCGGCACGCCACCAAAAGCAGCAAAGGCTCGGGCATGAGCGTCGAACAACATCTCGTGGGCCTGGCTGAAGTAGGCGGTGAGCATGAAGGCCCGACTGGCCGCCAGCTTGGTGTGCGAAGCCTCCAGGCGTTTGCGCATGCCGCCCACGAACAGGTACTCACAGCTCCAGTCGAACTGGAAGGCCTCGCCCATCTCGAAACTCATGGGTACGAAGGCCATTCGGGTTGGCGCGTCGGACTGTGCCTGCTGCCAGCGCTTGGCGAACTCATAGACCGGGCCTCGGCTGCCAGGGTAGCCCATGGCCTGCAGTGCCCGGAACATGGCCTTGATGCCACGGCGCTCGCGCTTGTTGCGGTGGCTGTCGGCCTTCAGCCAGGTGGCCAGCTGTTCCTTGTAGGGATCGAGAACGCTGGGAAGAGAGGCCCGCTTGGGGTAGCGGGGCTCGACCATCTCGTCGGCCTCGAGCCACTTGGCGGCTGTATTGCGGGAGATGCCCAGCCTTCGGCTGGCTTCGCGCACGCTCAGGTGGTCACGGTGGACCATGCGGCGCAATTTGCTCAATGTGCTCACGTTGATCACTCCTGCACCCCACTGCTGCAAAAAACAGCAGGGTAGGTGGATAACGTGGCTCAAAATTGGACGTGACGGATGCCCTTTAGTGGCTCAGTTTTGCTCGTGATTCAACAGCGGTCGAGCTCCGCCTGGGCGAAAAACGCGCTGGCCAGCTTCAGGATCTCGTTGGCTCGACGCAGTTCGCGGTTCTCGCGTTCGAGATCCTTGATGCGCTGCCGCTCCTCGGTGGTTGGGCCAGGAATGACGCCGGCATCGGTCTGCTGGCGACGCACCCAACCGTGCAGGGTCTGGGGGACACAGCCGATCTTGGGCGCGATGGATTCGATGGCAGCCCATTCGGAGGGGTAGTCATCACGGTGCTCCATGACCATGCGCACGGCACGCTCACGAACTTCGGGGGAGTAGGTATTGGATTTCTTCATGCCTCATTCTCTCAAGAGTTGAGGCCTCCACGAAACCCGGCTTGATTCACAATAGCAATGCCATTGTTGAAAGATAACGTGACGCGCTTGTCTGTTTTGGTTCGCCTGCATAAGATTAACAGGCCGTTGAAAAATCCCCCACCGACGCCCGCGTTGGCCGCTACGATCTGAAGCCAAGCCAGAACAACTCAGACGAGGACGATGAGAGGCAACCCAGACTTCCAGGGGGCGATGTTCAGCTACATCAGCCTTGAAGAGCGCGTGCCGCAGACACACCCGCTGCGCAAGTTGCGCGCGGTGGTGGACGCGTTGCTCGCGACGATGAGCCGCGAGTTTGAGGCGGTGTATGCCCGCCGGGGCCGTCCCTCGGTGCCGCCGGAAATGCTGCTCAAGGCCCTGCTGCTGCAGATTCTGTTCTCCATCCGCAGCGAGCGCCAACTGGTCGAGGCCATCAACTACAACCTGCTGTACCGCTGGTTCGTGGGCCTGAACATCGAGGACAAGGTCTGGGACCACTCCACCTTCAGCGCCAACCGCGAACGTCTGTTCAACGAAGACCTGGCGCGCGCCTTCTTCGAGCGCGTCAAGCTCAGCGCCCAGTGGGGCAGGCTCACCAGCGACGAGCACTTCAGCGTGGACGGCACGCTGATTGAGGCCTGGGCCTCGCACAAGAGCTTCAAGCGCAAGGACGATGACAGCGGCACGCCGCCCGGACGCAACCCCGAGGTGGACTTCAAAGGCCAGGAGCGCTGCAACGACACCCACGCCAGCAGCACGGACGTTGATGCCCGGCTGTTCAAGAAGAGCCAGGGCGACAAATCCCGCCTGTGCCACATGGGGCACATCCTTATGGAGAACCGCAATGGCCTGATCGTGGATGTCCAGATCACCCACGCCAGCGGCACCGCCGAGCGCGATGCGGCGCTGGCCATGCTCAAGCGCCGGGGCAACAGGAACAAACGGGCCACGGTCGGTGCCGACAAGGGCTATGACAGCAAGGCCTTCATCAAAGGCTGTCGCAAGCTCAAAGTAACGCCGCATGTGGCGGCCAAGGACAAGCACTCGGCGGTGGATGGGCGCATCCAGCGGCACGAGGGTTACAAGACCAGTCTGAAGGTGCGCAAGCGCATTGAGGAGGCCTTCGGCTGGATCAAGACGGTGGGCGGTCTGGCCAAGACCAAGCTCGTCGGCCACGCCAAGCTCACGGGCCAGGCGCTGCTGTGCTTTGCCACCTACAACCTGGTGCGCCTGGGCTCCATCGGCGGCTGGTGGCCCCCGCTGTCAGAATAGTTGGAACCTCAGTTGCTGTTAGAGTCCCAAACCATTGGGGGCAAAGAGAAGGTTCCGATGAAGTATTCCGCAGAACGCCGGGAAGCCATCCTGAAGAAGTTACTGGCCCCGCACAACCGCACGGTCTCCGACCTGGCACGCGAAGAAGGCATTTCCGAGGCCACGATCTATAACTGGCGCAAACAGGCCCGCGGCCAGGGCCGTTTGTTGCCAGACCAGGCGTCGGACAGCGAGGGCTGGAGCTCGCAGGACAAGTTCAACGCCGTGCTGGAAAGCGCTGCGCTGTCCGAAGTGGAGCTGGCCGAGTACTGCCGGCGCCGGGGACTGTATGCCGAGCAGTTGCGCCGCTGGCGAACGAGTTGCGAGCAGGCCAACGCGCAGAGCCAGAGCGCCGCCCGGCAGGAGGCCGACGCGCTCAAGGCTGAACGTCGCCGCACGCGCGATTTGGAGCGCGAGCTGCGCCGCAAGAACGCCGCGCTGGCTGAGACGGCAGCATTGCTGACCTTGCGAAAAAAAGCCCGGGCGATCTGGGGGGACGAGGAAGAATGACCAATGCCCAGGATCGCCGTCAAGCTGTAGCGTTGGTCGATGAGGCTCGCCAGGCCGGTGCACGCTTGCAGAGCGCATGCATCGAACTCGGTATCGGCTTGAACACTTATCGTCGCTGGGCGACGGGCGATGAGGACAGACGCCCGCACGCCATACATGCCACGCCATCGCATGCACTGACAGACGCCGAGCGCCAGGCCGTGCTGCAGGCCTGCCACCGTCCCGAGTTCGCCAGCCTGCCGCCGGCGCAGATCGTGGTACGGCTGCTCGATGAAGAGGGCCGGTACCTGGCGTCGGAGTCGACCTTCTATCGCGTGCTGCGCCAAGCCGATGAGCAGCACCGCCGTGGCCGGGCGCGCGCGCCACGTCACGCTGGAGCACCACGGCGCCACTGTGCCGACGCACCCAACCAGCTCTGGAGCTGGGACGTCACGTACCTGCATACGCGTATCCGCGGCCGGTTCTATTACCTGTATCTGATCCTGGACATCTACAGCCGGAAAATCGTCGGGGCCGAGGTGTTTGAATCGGAGAACATGGCCAACAGTGCCACCATCATCCAGCGCGCCGTGCTGCGCGAGCAGTGTCAGCACCGACCCCTGGTATTGCATGCCGATAATGGTAGCGCCATGAAAGGCTCGACCTTGCAGGTCACGCTCGAGAAGCTGGGCATTACCGCCTCGCACAGCCGACCCCAGGTATCCAACGACAACGCGTATTCCGAGGCCCTGTTCCGCACCTGCAAGTACCGGCCCGGTTACCCGATCGACGGCTTTGCAAGCGTGCAGGCCGCACGCCTGTGGGTGCATCAGTTCATCCACTGGTACAACCATGAGCATCGCCACAGCGCCATTCGCTACCTGGCTCCGGCGCAGCGTCATGCGGGCCTGGATGCCCCCATTCTGCAAGCCCGACAGCGCCTGTACCAACAAGCCAGGCAACGCCACCCAGCACGATGGTCGGGAAAACTACGCAACTGGCAGCCCATCGGCAGCGTCTGGCTCAACCCCGAGCCGGATCAACATGAGCAAGACACCGATCCAGTATTAGAGGCCGCATGAATCAGGTTCCAACTGCCTTGACAGACACCGGTGGGACGCGCATCATGCGTGAAACACGGGGTCAGTGCGCCCAAAATGGGCGAACAGGCCTGAAACAGGCCCCGAAAAGGGCTGCGCAGGCCGTTAAAGGCGCTCTGCACCGGCTGAAAACCGATGCGCACGATGATGCGGCAGCTTTGATGAACACTTTTTCAACAGCCTGTTAATTATTCGTCAAGTCAACCACACAATCTTGCGCTACGAACTCATTCAACGTTGCGCTACGAACTCATTCAACGGCGGTTGTTTGGAGGCCACGAAATCTACAGTTCGTTTGTGTAAAAAAGGATATTTAACATGGCCTGGATTTCAATAATTCCGCTAATCGTTGTTCTCATACTGCTGTTCCGCCAGCGGAACATGGTTGTCGCGGCGGCGGCTGGTGGATTGCTCGCGATCGTTATGGCGTACTTATTTCGGGATCACCTCCCGCTCGTTCAAGAGACCGTAAACGGAGAAACCCGGGTCGTCATCCTTGATCTCAAGAGGGCGTTCTACCGGTTCTCATCAACCATTCCGACCATGCTCTCGTATACGTCCCCCATTGTCAACGCCTCCGCTGCGGCGATGGTCGCGGCCTTCGGAGGTTTCGCGGCCCTCCTTGAGATAGCCCGACGTCGGCTGAACGGTCGGATGGAACTGCTGGCTGCTTTTGTGGTGGATGGAACTGCTGGCTGCTTTTGTGGTCATGCTTCAGGCTTTCGCCACCTACACGGCGGGGCTCGGCGCCGGGAACACTGTCATCACCGCTCCGCTCATCGCGGCGGCAGTTGGAGCTACGCCGGGCGTGATCATTGGGATGGCAATCGCCACGGCAGGTGCCTTCACCACCAGCCCCTCGTCGGCAGAGTCCGCGCTCACCAGCCGCCTTGCTGGTCTGAGTGATGTTGGACCGTATGTTGCTGATATGCGTGCGTTCTTCCTCCTCGCTGTAGCGATCGGTATGGCCATCGCCTGGTGGGATGTTCGCCGCCGCAAGGGTGCCTTCGTTCCCGGCGACGACATCAAGGCAACTGAAGGCGCCCCAACCCTCACTGATGATTTTGGTGTGACGCTGGCGACACCCGCGCGTCAGTTATGGGCCCGTGCGACTCCCGCACTTTGGCTCCTCGGTGCAGTGGTGTTGGGTCGCCCTCTGAATGATCTTTTCGTAGCGTGGGGTCTGCCGCAGTTCTTCTCACCTATGGTCTACATCAGCATTACCGTGGTCCTTGTCTTCCTGATGCGACTCGGAACCATCGACTCCGCCGCGCAGAAGTTCATCGAAGGCGGGAGCTTCATTTTGGTGCGACTCTTCGCAGTGGGTCTCTTCCTGGCCTTCGTCAATATGATCAGCGATATCGGCGCCTTCCAGTTGATTGCCAAAGCGGCGCTCCAGGTTCCAAAGGAGTTTGTTGTGTCTGTCGCGGCGCTGGTCGGATTCCTCATTGCGATTCCGGCGGGCGCATATGCCTTCGCCGTGATGGGGTTGATCGGCCCAGCGCTGGGCGCGGAAGGTTTCACCCCGCTCCAGCTTGGCTTTGTGATGATGGCCATCGGCATGGGCACGCAGATGAGCTGGAGCCAGCTCAATGTGGCCTCCCTCAGCTATGGGTTCAAGGTCAGCATCTCGCGCATCGTCCGCATCAACGCGCCTGGCGTCATAGCCATGGCGCTATTGCTTGCAGGCCTTGCATATATCTTCGGTTAAGCATCTCAGCCACATATAGGAAAAAGCAATGTCAATCGTCGTAGAAGTTCGTCGTAACACTTATCAGGACTCAGTCACCCTCATGCGCCTGTCCAGCGATCTCCTCGCTGAGGACGGTGTCACCAATGCGTCGATCATGATGGGCACCGCTGGAAATATCGAGATCATGCGCGAGGGCGGACTTGATGCCCCCGTCCTGAATGACGCTAGACCCACCGATCTGGTCATCGCCATCGTCGCAGCCTCCGAGGACGCCGCTCGGGCGGCGATCGAGAAGGCAATCGCCGCGCTCAACACCGATGCATCCACTGCCAGCGATGGGGGTGGCGCGCAGAAGCGGGCAATCTCATCTGTAATGGGGGCGGTTGTCGAAGGTGTGAACCTGACCCTCATCTCCGTGCCTGGCGAGTACGCCGCCGCCGAAGCCATGAAGGCGCTCAAGGCCGGCATGCACGTCCACCTCTTCAGCGACAACGTTTCGGTGGAGAAGGAGATCGCTCTCAAGGACGTTGCCATTCGCAAAGGCTTGCTGATGATGGGACCCGATTGCGGCACCGCCATCATCAATGGCGTTCCCATGGGGTTCGCCAATGCAGTACGACGTGGACGCATCGGCGTGATCGCCGCCTCAGGAACGGGAGCTCAGGAAGTGACCTCGCTCATCCATGAACTCGGCTCGGGCATCTCGCAGGCCTTTGGCACAGGGGGTCGCGACCTCTCCAGTGCCGTCCAAGGGCGCATGGCGCGTTTTGCGTTGAAAACGCTGCTCGATGACGACATGACCGAGGTGATCGTCTTGATCTCCAAGCCGCCTGCCCCTGAGGTCGCCGCCTCCATTCTTGATGAAGCCAAGGGCGCATCCAAGCCGATCGTCGTGTGCTTCCTTGGCGGAGATCCGAAGATGGTGCGCGATCATGGGCTGATTGCAGCGCAAACGCTAGAAGACGCTGCACGTCAGGCGGTGCGCGCCGAAACAGGATCCGATGCGCACTCGCACTGCGCGCCCACGCCGGACCTACCGAAGCTAGCGAAAGAGCAGAAATATGTCCGGGGACTCTTCTCAGGAGGAACCTTCTGCTACGAAGCGCTCCTCTTGCTGCGTGAATTCGTGGGCGATGTCTCGTCCAACACACCGATCAACAAGCAGATGAAGCTCAAGAACAACAACATCAGCACCGGGCACGTCTGCATCGACTTCGGTGAAGACGAGTTCACGGTTGGACGGCCCCACCCGATGCTCGACTTCCGGTTCCGCAATGATCGGATCGTGCAGGAAGCGCGAGATCCCGAGACAGCAGTGATTTTGCTGGATCTGGTCCTGGGCTACGGCGCGAACGCCGACCCGGCTGGTGCTTTGATGCCGGCCATCCGAAAAGCAATGGAAGTCGCCCGTGCTGAAGGGCGCACGCTTCCAATCGTCGCATCGGTCTGTGGAACGAGTGACGATCTCCAGGGGCTAGAGCAACAGAAGGCCTCCCTTCGGGAGGCTGGCGTCACCGTCCTCTCAAGCAATGCCCAGGCGAGCCGCTTTGCCGGAAAAATCGCCCAAGTCGCCCAGATCACTCAGAAATAAGGAGCCCATTCATGTCATCAATCCGTGATCTCATACAGTCCGATCTAAAAATCGCGAACCTCGGACTCCCTTCATTCCGTGACGATCTCGAGGCCGCAGGCGCCAGCGTCATATCGATCGACTGGTCTCCACCCCTCTCCGGCGACGTTGACGCTGGATGGTCGCTGGCGACCATGATGTCTGGCGACGACATCGGCGATGCCATCGATGCCGCCAACAAGGTTGCACTTGAGCGTGTGCTCGGTGCGGAGCCCATGTGGCTTGATTGCCTCCCCGCCAGAGATGCCCTCGTGGGCATGACCGACCGCACCATTCTTCACTCTGGCCCGCCGGTCGCATGGGAAGACATGGCGGGGCCGATGCAGGGAGCCATCATCGGCGCCATGCTCTTCGAGGGGCTTGCCCCAGACGACGTAGCCGCACGCAAGATGTGCGAGCAAGGAGCCATCGAGTTCTCGCCGTGCCATCACCTCAACGCAGTCGGTCCCATGGCCGGTGTGATCTCTGCGTCGATGCCGGTTCTGGTTATCGAGGATGCCAACGGCGGCAATCGCGCCTTCAGCAATCTCAACGAGGGTCTGGGCAAGGCGCTGCGCTTTGGCGCGTACGGCGAGGACGTGCTCTCCCGTCTCGCGTGGATGCGGGACGTGCTGGGTCCGGCGCTCTCGGTCATTGCCCGCGCGCTTGGCGGCGTCAACCTCAAGTCCATCACCGCGCAAGCGCTGCAGATGGGCGATGAGTGCCACAACCGGAATCAGGCGGCCACATCACTTCTCTTTCGGGAGATCGTGCCTGCCCTGGTCCGAAGTGACTTCCCGAAGGATCAGATCCCCGATGTGCTGGATTTTATCGCCGGCAACAACCATTTCTACCTGAACTTCTCGATGGCTGCGGCAAAGGTCGCACTCATGGCGGGATCCAACGTCCCGAACAGCAGCCTGGTCACTGTCATGGCCAGGAATGGCGTCGAGTTCGGCATCCAGATGAGCGGTACCGGCAACCAGTGGTTCACCGGTACGGCCCAGATGGTGAAGGGGCTCTACTTCCCCGGATTCGGCGAAGACGATGCCGCCCCCGATCTTGGCGACAGCGCCATTACGGAAACCATGGGCATCGGTGGATTCGCCATGGCGGCAGCGCCGGGCATCGTGCAGTTTGTCGGGGGAACCCCAGAGACAGCCAAGCAATACACCCGGGAGATGTACGAGATCACGCTGGGACGAAATCCCACATACTCACTCCCGCCGCTTGGATTCATCGGCACACCAACCGGGATCGATGTTCGGCTTGTCGCCGACAAGAACATCCTGCCGCTCATCAATACAGGCATCGCCCACAAGGATGCCGGGGTTGGCCAAATCGGGGCCGGCCTTGTCTCTCCGCCAATCGAGTGCTTTGCATCTGCTTTGGCCGCACTGGCCGATCAGTTTGCCGGCGCGAAATAGTCTGTTCATATTCAACACAAGGAGTGCACCATGCAAGCGCAAGTTTTTCGAGTTCCGATGAGTAATCCGTCTGATGTGAGTGGCGTAGCCAAGCTCATTGATGAGGGCGTGATCCGCGCCGAAGAGGTCGTCTGCGTCCTGGGCAAGACCGAAGGCAACGGCTGTGTCAATGACTTCACACGTGGCTACACCACCCTGGCGTTCAAGGTCTACTTCGCCGAGAAGCTGGGCGTGTCCCGGCAAGAGGTCGGCGAGCGCATCGCCTTCATCATGTCCGGCGGCACCGAAGGTGTCATGACGCCTCACTGCACCATCTTCACCGTACAAAAGACGGACAACAAGCAGAAGACCGCCGCTGAAGGCAAGCGACTTGCCGTTCAGCAGATCTTTACCCGCGAGTTCCTGCCGGAGGAGATCGGCCGCATGCCGCAGGTCACGGAAACAGCCGACGCTGTTCGCCGCGCCATGCGCGAAGCCGGCATCGAGCAGGCGTCCGATGTCCACTTCGTTCAGGTCAAGTGCCCACTGCTAACGGCCGGGCGCATACATGACGCTGTCGAGCGCGGGCATACGGTGGCCACCGAAGATACCTATGAGTCCATGGGCTACTCCCGCGGCGCATCCGCGCTTGGTATCGCCCTGGCCCTCGGGGAAGTCGAGATGGCCAGCCTCAGTGATGAAGTCATTACCGCCGACTACAGCCTGTACTCCTCGGTTGCCTCAACTTCGGCAGGTATCGAGTTGATGAACAACGAGATCATCGTCATGGGCAATAGCCGTGCATGGGGTGGTGATCTTGTCATCGGCCATGCTGAGATGAAGGACGCCATCGACGCTGCAGCGGTCCGTCAGGCCCTGCGCGACGTCGGGTGTTGCGAGAACGATCTGCCCAGCGCCGATGAGCTTGGCCGCGTGGTCAATGTCTTTGCCAAGGCCGAAGCCTCCCCGGACGGTGAGGTGCGCAAGCGCCGCCACACGATGCTCGACGATTCGGACATCAACAGCACGCGCCATGCACGAGCGGTCGTCAATGCAGTGATCGCCTCGATCGTGGGCGATCCCATGGTCTATGTCTCTGGCGGCTCCGAGCATCAGGGACCCGCCGGTGGCGGCCCCGTTGCAGTTATCGCGCGCACAGCGCAGTAAAGGAACAATCCCTATGTCAAAACTTGCCGTTGTTGCGATTGGTGGAAATGCGCTTCTCATTGAGGGCC
>NZ_ALEE01000041.1 GCF_000282995.1 Melaminivora alkalimesophila | reverse complement strand
CCCGCCGCAGCGCCCCGCCCATTGCGGCGGGGCGTTTTTAGCTCACGGCCCTAGTTTGAGGAATGGCTTCATCAGGCACTGTCAAGTTCTGACTGAAGAACATTACCTCATTACCAACATATCGTCTTTGTGCGGTGTAGTTCAGACCATAGCTCAACGATTGGCTCATGCGATACATGGCACAAATTTCTTCCGCGTTGTCATAAGAAACAACCCAAGGCCATTTGAACTTCTTCTGTTGAATGACTTTGGCAATGGCCGCGTGGTCATCATGCTCGTAGTAATTTCGATACAACCCCTTTCCCTTAACGTAGTATGGGGGGTCGAGGTATATCAGAGATTGTTTTGGCAGAAAATCCGAGCAGCGATTCAGAAGGCGCAATGAATCTTCACGATACACCGATATGTCACTCTGTCGCCGGGCGATTTCACGAATGCGTGAAGCAACAACGTCCTTCTTAAATCTAGCATCCAGCTTGTAGTTCCCGTTCTGACTCTTTCCGCCAATGACGCCTGCCTTGAGAATTCCAGATCGATTCGTCCGATTCATGAATAAAGTCGCAAATCCTTTCTCGACTAGGCTGGCAACGCAATCTTCGCGCAAAATGGTTCGCCATCTAAACCATTCTTCAATGGTAATAGGGGTGGATTCGAGTAAATCAAGAAGCTCAGTTGAATGCTTTGTTACAGCAACCCAAAAAGCGTATACGGCAGGATCAGCATCGTTGATATGGATATGACTTGCGTGCCCATGAAAGAGTAGATCAAGTGCAACGCCTGCCCCGCCAGCGTATGGCTCCAAGTAATGCCCTCCCGTGACACCATTCGTTTCCATTATTTTTGCAATGAATGGAGCAAATGGCGCCTTCCCGCCAGGGTAGCGCAGAGGGCTATACAGTCTGTTTGAGAACATCGTTATACCTTTCTTGGCTTAACTTCCAAGGCGGCCAACTTGGTGACGTCCACAGCATACCCTATGCTCATCACACCGTGAACAGCCGTCTTGAAATTTTCCAAGAATTCGTTAATAAGCACTGGATTGTTATCTGCCCAATGCTTCCAAGGATTGTAGGGCTTGGCTCCAGAGGTGAGCAATTTCTGAAATTCGACACTCTTATAAAAACGCTTAAAAACCTCTCTCGGCTTCTTGGTTCCAGTGTATGCAGCCACCCGCTCCTTCACCTCAACAGAATCCCCGTTGATTGAAAACTCGTTCAAAACCTCGCGAGCTGCATTGGTGAAAACATCTCTTGTGAACTGCAAGTCATTTTTCCAAAATGGATGTGCGGCAGGGAGATTGTACAAGTGCTCGAATACAAGTTGGTCAGGCGGGAGATGCCCGGGCAAGAGAGTCACTGTCTTATAGCTCTTCCCTGTAACTTGAGAGCCTTGATCTGCATCCAGACAGACGATGCTTCTTTCCGAGAACTCAGGGATTTTCTTCTGGATCAACTGAAGATAGTTGGAGCATCCGAGTGACACTTCCGACATCGGGTTTGTGAACTTCTTTATTGGCTGCCTGTACAGCAAAGTTGCAAAAAAGTCTTCAGCCTCTTTATCTTCGAAATAGATATTGATGCGAGGCAGTGAAACTCCAGACGATGTATCGATGGTCTTTGTGTTGATGTCTGCACTAATCTGCGCCCATGACCAGTCTTGCATCACCTGGACATTGCCATAGGTGTTGCTCAAATAAATGGTCTTGTACTTTCTTCTGAACTGGCGACTTTGCTCATATGCATACTCAATCAGAACTGGCGAATGCGAAGTCATGACAACTTGAAGATCCAAGTTCTTGCACTCGCGATCAAGCATCTTCAGTAGATTTACTTGTGCAGTCGGAAATAGCCCAGCATCAGCCTCGTCGATTAAAAGCAAACCGCCTTTATAGTCAGCATAATCTTCCTTCAGCTTTCTGAAAGACATCAAGGCCAATATGATCTGGCCTGCATTGTCCTCACCCGCCGAAACAGAGTCTTGGTCGTAGTTCTCCCCGTGCGCCACCGCAGAACTGATTGTTCCATCAGTCCCTGTTGCAAGCGATGCGTTGCGATTGAGAAGTTCGTTCGTTAGCGCAATGAAATCTTTCTTGTGTTGCTCTAGATAATCAAAGTCGCCTAGCTTGTAGTCTCTGGCCGCGATAGGGTAAAGACGCTTCAAGCTAAGAAAAATCACCGGATGAGTAAAATTCCTGCTCGTGTTGCTGCTTCCGGCCGCTGTACTATTATTCCTAACCACAGGCCTGGGTGACTTCCCTCTTTTCATCAGCTCAAGTTTGGCGGTCGCAGCCTGATTTGTATATCCATCAAGCAAATCAATGTTCACGGACATGGAGCCGGGGACATCAAACTTTTCGGATATCCTGAAATGGTCACTGTATTGAGACTTGAACATCCCTCCTGCAATCTGCCGGAATGCAAGGGACTCATCCTTGACGTAATCTTTTTCAAAGCTAAAAATTTGCGCAGCTATGCCCAGTATCGAGGACTTTGATGTGCCATTTTTCCCGCAAACAACAGTGATGTAATCGCCGAACTCAACCGCCACATTGAACCGCCCCGGTTTTCGCGGAGGCTCCCTCGTTTGAGAAGATGGAGCCATCATGAGGAAGTCAGTGAAGTTTTCGCCGGAAGTGCGCGAGCGTGCGGTGCGCATGGTGTTCGAGCATCAAGGAGAGCACGCGTCGCAATGGGCGGCAGTCGTGTCGATTGCCGGCAAGTTTGGCAGCACGCCACAGACACTGCTGAACTGGGTACGCCAGCACGAGCGTGACACGGGTCAGCGCGAAGGCGTGACCAGCACCGAGGCCAAGCGCGTCAAGGAGTTAGAACGTGAAGTGCGAGAGCTGCGCCGCGCCAACGAGATCCTGAAGTTGGCCAGCGCGTTTTTCGCCCAGGCGGAGCTCGACCGCCGGCTGAAGTGATGTACGCCTTCGTGGACCCCCCCCGCGTCAGAATAGTTGCCGCCCT
>NZ_ALEE01000040.1 GCF_000282995.1 Melaminivora alkalimesophila | reverse complement strand
AACGCGCTGGACATGGCCCGTCAGCTTGCCAAAATGATCAAACTTGGGTGGCGTGTCATCGTCACCCACGGAAACGGACCACAGGTTGGTTTCATTGTGCTCCGGTCGGACCGCAGCGCTGATGTTCTTCCCAGGTTGCCGCTTGATATCTGTGTCGCAGACAGCCAGGGCGGTATCGGCTACATCATCGTTGATGCCCTGCAAACGGCGATGACTGAGCTTGGGTTGGAGGCCACGGCGACGGCGGTGCTCACCCGCTGTGTCGTGGATATGGCTGACCCCGCTTTCCAGAACCCAACCAAGCCCATCGGGCCGTTTATGTCCCAGCACGAAGCTCAACAGCACCGCGACGAGGATGGTTGGGACATCGTTGAGGATGCGGGGCGCGGCTACCGCCGTGTTGTCCCTTCTCCCAAGCCCACGAAGGTGCTGGAGTTGGAGGCGATCAAGACCCTCGTTTCGGCCGGGCATCTCGTCGTCGCAGCCGGCGGTGGCGGAATCCCGGTGGCCGAGATCGGGGATGGTTTTTACAAGGGTGTTGAGGCCGTGATCGACAAGGACCTTACGTCCGCTCTGTTGGCAAGGGAGCTTGGCGCCGATCTTCTTCTGATCTCCACCGGCGTGCATCAGATCAGCATCAACTTCAAGAAGCCGGACCAGCGCGCCCTTGAGCAGATGACGCTCGCAGAGGCCCGGCAGTACATGGCGGAGGGACAGTTTCCTCCTGGCAGCATGGGCCCCAAGGTGGAAGCTGCGATGCGCTTCCTTGAGGGCGGATCCGGGGGCAAGGTCTTGATCACCAGTCCGGAGTCGATCATCGACGCGCTGGACGGCAAAACCGGAACCTGGATGATGGCCTAACTTGAAGAGATGTTCATGGAAGCCCATAGTTATGTAGATCTCGCGATTCGTAACGCGCGTCTTGTCGATACGGACGGAACCGTCGATATCCTGATTCACGATGGGCGCATTGCGTCCATCGTGAAGTCGACAAAAACAAAAGGATCGGTGGAGATCGATGCTCATGAGGGTCTGGTCACTTCCGGCCTGGTAGAGCCTCACTTCCATCTCGATAAGGCCCTGACGGCAGATCGGGTTCCCGCAGGAAGCATTGGCGACCTTCGAACGCGACGAGGCCTTGAGATGGCAATTCGGGCCACCCGTGATATCAAGCGCGCGTTCACCGTTGAAGATGTTCGGGAACGGGCCATACGTGCGGCCCTGATGGCATCCCGTGCGGGAACCACCGCATTGCGGACACACGTCGATGTCGACCCGATTGTCGGCCTCGCAGGTATCCGTGGTGTCCTTGAGGCGCGTGAAGTCTGCGCGGGATTGATCGATATCCAGATCGTCGCCTTCCCTCAGGAGGGACTCTTCTGCTCTGCGGGGGCCGTGGACCTCATGCGGGAGGCGATCAAACTGGGCGCGGATGCCGTCGGCGGCGCACCCGCGCTGGATGATCGCCCGCAGGACCATGTCCGAGCCGTTTTTGACCTTGCTGCTGAGTTCGGCCTGCCCGTAGACATGCACGTCGATGAGTCCGACCGGCGGGAAGACTTTACGCTTCCCTTTGTGATTGAAGCTGCCCGTGAACGGCGTGTGCCCAATGTGACCGTCGCGCACATCAGCTCGCTGTCCGTACAGACGGATGACGTAGCACGGTCGACCATTGCCGCCCTTGCGGACGCCGATGTTAATGTCGTGGTTAATCCGATCATTGTCAAAATTACGCGGCTGAGTGAATTACTCGATGCCGGAGTCTCCGTAATGTTTGGCTCGGACAACCTGCGGGATCCGTTCTATCCGCTCGGAGCGGCGAATCCCCTTGGATCAGCCATTTTTGCCTGTCAAATTGCCGCGCTGGGAACACCGCAAGATCTCAGACGGGTATTCGATGCGGTCACCATCAACGCTGCCCGCATGCTGGGATTCCCCTCACTTTTAGGCGTCGTGGAAGGGGCAGTCGCGGATCTCGCAGTATTCCCATCGGCGACGCCCGAGGAGGTTGTTCTGGATCAACAGTCTCCGCTCTTCGTACTCAAGGGCGGACGTGTCGTTGCCATGCGATTGGCCGCTGGATCAACGCCGTCCCACGACCACTCATGATGGTTGATATTATCGATTTTCGTACTCGTCTGTTAAAAGAAAGCTCTGAATGACCGACACCATGAAAATGCCCAACACACCCCTGCTGGATAATCGGGAAACCGGTTCGCCAAAATGCATGAAGAAGTCGAGAGCCACAGAGCAGATCCGGACAGCGTCGCGTTTCATGCTGAGTCATAATCTGAACTGTCCGATGAAAAGTTTGATCATTCAACCACGGCGCTCCTCTGATCAACCCCAAATAATTTCAAAGGCGATGGTGGCTATATGCGAATGAAAAATTTGAGTTACTTTCTGCATGGTGGTCTTGCGGCAATTGTTGTCATGATGGTGCTTTTGACGGCCTCGAACGGTGCTTTCGCGCAAAAATCGGCTGCATTTCTTCTGCCGGGAAGCATCAACGATCAGAGCTGGAATGCGGAGGGCTTCAAAAGTACCGAAAGGTTCAAAGGGTCGGGTTGGAACGTTACTTACTCCGAAAACGTTCAAGCCGCAGATATGGTTGAAAGCATGCGTCAATATGCCCGCAGGGGTGCTGACGTTGTCGTTGGGCATTCGGGTCGCTTTCTCTCAGCGGCTCAGCGGGTCGGCCCAGAGTTTCCGAAAACGCTCTTCCTCATCGGGTCGGGAGCCAGCGGATCAGGCAAAAATGTGACATCGGTTGAGTACGACAACGCGCAGTTCGGCTACCTCATGGGCGTACTTGCCGCTCGCATGTCCAAGACAAACAAGATTGGTGCCGTAAGCGGCCTTGAAGGGTTGCCTACTGTGATCGCGCAAGTTGGAGCCTTTCGAAAGGGTGCCATGAGCGTGCGACCGGATATCGAAGTAAAGGTGATCTACCTGCAAAGCATGGAAGACCCGACAGCTGCGAAGGAAGCGGCGCTATCGCTGATCACGCGCGGTGCTGACGTAGTTTCTGGATATAAAGGTCTTTTAAGAAGCTTTGTTTTATAAAATATGTATTTGTGATAATTTAATAAGGTTTGCAAAGAATGATTGAATTATTCTTTGCTGATTATTATTAAGACAATTATAGCATTAAGATATTCTAAATAAAGATTGTAAAAGCAAAAATATTAAATTTGAACAAATTGAGAACAAAATAAAATTTATTTAAGGATTTAGTTGGAATATTTGCATAATTTCAGAGATGCAATTGGTCTTAAAGGATATGTTTATTTGTCATTTAATTTGATAAAAATAAATTATGCTTAGAAGACTTTAAAGTATTCTAAGCATATTATACGAGGAGTTGTATATATGGAAACAGTATTATTGGCAGTCAATGGCACCTTAATGCGTGGGCTAGAACTAAATGGAAATCTTACTAGTGTAGGTGCAAATTTTGTTAGAGAAGATAAAACAGATTCAAATTATAAGTTATGGAGCATTAATGATGAGCATCCTGCTATGCTTAGAGTCGAAGAGGCGGGTGTAAAAGTAGAATTAGAAATATGGGAAGTCCCAGCCAAAGGATTAGCTTCTATACTTTTAAATGAACCACCAGGACTAGCAATTGGTAAAATCATACTAGAAGATAAAAGTGTTGTTTTAGGAGTAATTGGCGAACCGCTTCTATGTAAAAATCAATTGGAGATCTCAGAGTTTGGTAGCTGGCGTTCCTATATTGAACAGAAAATTAAATAAGATCCAAATTATCATTTTAAATTTATTTAATTGATTAAATCATCTGCTGTATCTTTCATAGATTTACCAGATGAATAATAGTAATTTACGGCATCCTGCTTGAACTCCTCACTATATTGCTTCTTTCTTTTTTTCATAATAAATTCGCTCCTTTTCTGATAGTTTTATTATATCAGATATAGAATCTATTATGTTTGGGGTGTCCGATTTCTATACTATCACTAACCTAATTACTTCTAACAGAGGGAAATAAAGTAGTAGTGAAAGATATAGGTTATTAGAACTTTTTAGAAGTTTGATTATTATCATTTTTAAAAAGAGGAGTCTAAAATTTTAGATGACAATTCTGAAATAGATAGAGATTTAGTAAAGATTTTCCGTAAAAGTAAGAATAATTATGGAATCAGGAAAATTAAAGTTGAACTTGGTAATTTAGGTTATCGAGTTTCTAAAAGAATAGCCAGAATTATGAAAGTAAATGCACTAGTATTTAATTATACAGTTGCATAATGTAACATCGATAACAAGGATTATAATGAATCAAATTTTTCTAATATGATTGGCTGTAAGAGTATCTTAACAATTAAATAGAACTTTCTTTTAAACATAAGTAAAATATTTTGTTTTGTTCGTTATTAAGTAAGTTTAAAATAATATTAGGAGGAATATAAAGAAATGAAAAACGTTATCTTTAAAAATGCAGACTGGATTATCACAATGGATGGAGACAGAACTAGATATCGAAATTGTGATTTGCTGGTAAGTGGTCAAGAGATTAGAGAAATAGGTACAAATCTTGAAGAGAAACTTAAAGATGAGATTACCATTGATTTAACAATTGATGCCAGTGGGAAAATTCTTGTTCCTGGTTTTGTTAATACTCATCATCATACTTGGCAGGCACTTTTCCGCAATATCAAGGCAACACAAGGATTGCAACTTGAACCTTGGCTTAAGGTAATGTATGAGATTTATAAAGATCTAAGCCAGGATGTAGCAAGGGCTGGTGTTTATGCCAGTCTTGGGGATTGCCTCAAGACAGGCTGCACAACATCAAACGACTTATGGTATCCTCATCCAGTAGGTGTTCCGCAACTTGTGGATGCCGAAATTGAAGCTGCAAAAGAAATAGGTATAAGATTTCATCCGGTAAGAGCGTATCATTCAGTTACCAGTGACATTGTTCCTCCAGAAGTAGTTGACACCACTGAAGGTTTTATGGAAGATGCAGAACGGTTAGTGAAAAAATACCATGATCGCTCACGCTTCTCTATGTGCCAAGTTGGTATTGGCCCAAGTATTGCGCAGTATGACACTCAAGAAATTATTCAAGCTACTGTTGATCTTGCTGAAAAGTTAGATATTATGGTACATGGGCATTTAGCTGAGAGTAAGTTCGAAGTTGAGTATACTATAGAAAAGTTCGGATGTCGTCCAGCAGAGTGGTTCCGAAGAAACAATTTACTTGGTTCAAGATTTTACTATGCTCATTGCATTCATCTTAATGATGAAGATATTGCATTAATTGCACAAACAAATACTGGTGTGGCAAGTTGCCCAATATCAAATATGTATTTAAGTTCAGGTTCATGCCGTGTTCCAGATCTTATGAATGCAGGAGTAAAGAGAATTGGACTAGGCGTTGATGGTGCAGCAAGCAGTAACTCTTCTAACATGATGGAAGAAATGCGATGTTCTTATTTGCTTAATCGCTTAAGTTGGGGTGATAATGCTCCTAATCCTGAAGATATCCTATATATGGCTACAGCAGGTGGTGCTAAAGCACTTGGACGTGATGATATTGGTTATCTTTCTCCAGGCATGGCAGCTGATATTACCATGATAGATTGGAAGCAATTGCAATACGCAGGCGGTAATAACGACCCTGTAGATTGCATCGTCACCAGTGGTGATGCTAGGATGATTGATACTGTTATGGTTAATGGGAATATCGTTGTTAAACATGGAAAACTGACTATGGTAGATGAAGATAAAAAAAGAGATTATGTTAATGAAGTCGGTAAGGCGCTTCTTAAAAAAGCATCTGTACGAATTGAAGGATTAAAAGAAGATATTGAATAATGCTTTAATAAGCCTGGCTTTTGCAGAAAATTCGATAAAATACAGCATGCAACCCTGACTGAGATTTTCCGCATACTATACTAAAAAGAGGTGGGATAATCTACCTTTGAATTATAAGTAATTGAAAATAAAAATAGAATCGTTGATGACGATTCTATTTTTATAGAAAATTATCTGTTAATTTTATTTATCTTCATTTTGAATTGGTTCGAACATGTCGCCAAGGGTTTCTAATGCAGGCAATAGCTTGCTTACGCCGCATGTAAAGAAAATCATACGCATAACTTCAAATACCTCATCCATAGTTGCTCCATTGTCAAGAGCTATTTGAGCATGAACCTTCATTGTAGTATCAGTTCCGGTTGCCATACCAATGGCCATAACAATTAATTCACGGTATTTTTTTGGTATAGAATTATCATCTGTAAGGTTAGTGTTTATATATTGCTGTAAAAATGCATTTACAAGATTAGGGTCATTTCCCATGGTTCTGTGAGATTCAAGCAATGAACCACCACGAGCTTGTTTTAATTCTTCAAGTATTTTATAAGAACGAGCTAATTTTTCTGAATTTGTTTGTTTCATGTATCCTCCAATAATAATTAATCTATTTGATATTTTGTTTTTAAAAAGTCTATTGCATAGCTTGGGAATAATGCATATGTTAAAACATCCTCTTCAGTTCTTGCAAGGGAGCCAACTTCAGCCCTTGCTTTTTCAAATCCCGGCTCTAATCTTGCAACGGATAGGAAATTCAACCGCATGAG
>NZ_ALEE01000039.1 GCF_000282995.1 Melaminivora alkalimesophila | reverse complement strand
TGGGGCACAGCAGCGGAAATGCCTCGTAACGCAGCCACTGCTGCTGCAGGTCGGGATCTTGTAACAAAGAGTCGAGCTGTTGCGCACTGATGCCTTGATTATCACTGGCGGCAGATAGCCAATCTTGTTTTTCAGACGACATACATAATCCTGTCTTTGTTCATAGGTTAGCTGATTAACGGCTTCAGCTGGATGTCAATTGCTTCCCGTGCCCGGAAGATCCGGCTACGGACTGTGCCTATAGGACAGCCCATCACTTCAGCAATTTCTTCGTAACTCAGACCATCCATTTCACGCAAAGTGATGGCAATGCGCAATTCTTCCGGCAATTTTTCAATAGTTTCGAACACTACATGGCGGATTTCTTCGGTCAGCAACAGCTTTTCCGGCGAATCCTGCACTTTTAACGCGTCACTGCCCTCATAAGAGTCAGCTTCTTCCGCATCAACGTCTGTTGAAGGCGGTTTGCGGCCGTTGGCCACCAGATAGTTTTTTGCACTGTTTACAGCAATACGATACAACCAGGTGTAAAACGCACTGTCTCCGCGAAAGCCTGGCAGCGCACGATAAGCTTTAATAAAGGCTTCTTGTGCTACATCTGCCACGTCGCCATGATTAGAGACGTACCTTGAAATTAAGTTCGCTAATCTGTGCTGATATTTTCTTACCAACAGATTAAAAGCTGCTTTATCCCCTTGTTGTACCCGCTGGACTATCTGCCAATCCAATTCTTGCTCGCTCATCCGAGCTTGTCCCCTGTTTTGCTTACTGCTAAATTTTGCAACCGGCTCTCGTCAAGCGTACCCTTATGACGGGACCGAAGTGAAAAAGTTCGGTTTAATAGATAAAAAAGTTACAATAGATTGATCCTGACCGCATTGGATGACATATAGCCCATCCGAACGCTGACGGACACCTCAGCGCCAGTCGCAGCCTGCCTGGCTTTTTACTCAACTAAGATTCTGTTTTTTGTCAGATTTAAGTGTATCGCATGCAACAGCAAAAAGAACATCTTTGTGACGTATTAATTATTGGCAGCGGCGCTGCCGGTTTGTCTTTGGCGCTGCAACTGGCAGATAAACTGAATGTAATGGTGCTGAGTAAAGGCCCGCTGCGCGAAGGTTCCACTTTATACGCACAAGGTGGCATTGCCGCTGTGTTTGATGAAAACGACAGCATTGACTCCCATGTCAGCGACACCCTGATTGCCGGCGCCGGTTTATGCGACGCACAAGCAGTGAAATTTACCGCCGAGCATGCCAAAGAAGCGATGGAATGGCTGATTGAACAAGGTGTGCCTTTTGATCAGTACCGTGATGAAGATGGGGTGTTAAAGTACCATCTGACCCGCGAAGGTGGCCATAGCCACAGACGCATTCTGCATGCAGCAGACGCCACAGGCCGCGCTGTGCAAATTACTTTGGTTGATCAGGTTAAAGCCCACCCGAATATCCGTTTGCTGGAAAATTACAACGCTATCGACCTGATCACAGCAACAAAGCTGGGCCTGGCGGGTCAACATTGTTATGGCGCTTATGTCTGGAACCGCAACTCAGAGCAAGTTGAAGTCATTTCTGCCCGTTTTGTGGCATTAGCAACAGGCGGCGCCAGTAAAGTGTACCTTTATACCAGCAATCCGGATGTGGCCAGTGGTGACGGTATTGCCATGGCATGGCGTGCCGGTTGCCGGGTGGCCAATATGGAATTTAACCAGTTCCACCCCACCAGTTTGTATCACCCGGACGCCCGCAATTATCTCATCACCGAAGCCATGCGCGGTGAAGGCGCTTATTTAAAAAGGCCGGACGGCTCGCGTTTTATGCCGGATTTTGATGAGCGCGCAGAGCTGGCCCCCCGTGATGTGGTGGCCCGTGCTATCGACTTTGAAATGAAACGTTTAGGTGTGCCTTGTGTGTATCTCGACATCAGCCACAAGCCCAAAGATTTTATTATTGAGCACTTCCCCACTATTTATGCCAAGTGTTTAAGTGTGGGCATCGACATCACCAAACAGCCTATTCCTGTGGTACCGGCCGCCCATTACACCTGCGGCGGCGTGATGACCAACCAGAATGGCCAAACCGATGTGCCCAATTTATATGCCATTGGCGAAGTGGCTTATACCGGCCTGCATGGTGCCAACCGCATGGCCAGTAACTCATTATTGGAATGTGTGGTGTTTGCCCAAAGTGCCGCCAAACATATTCTGGCCAATCTGGCACAGGCAGCAGCACCTATCTCACTGCCACAATGGGATGAAAGCCGCGTCAGTAACTCAGATGAAGAAGTAGTAATCACCCACAACTGGCATGAACTGCGGTTATTTATGTGGGATTTTGTCGGCATAGTGCGCACCACCAAAAGGCTGGAACGTGCGTTACACCGCGTGGAATTATTACAACGCGAAATTCAGGAATATTACCGCCATTTCCGTGTCAGCAATAATCTGCTGGAACTGCGTAACCTGACGATGGTGGCGGAGCTGATTATCCGCTGCGCCATGGCGCGCAAAGAAAGCCGTGGCTTACATTACACCCTGGATTATCCGGCTATGCTGGACAACCCCAAACCTACAATCCTGACACCACCGGAGCGTGAAACTGAGCCGGTAACAACTCAAACGATCTGAGTTTCTGTCTGCAGTAAAAAGAAAAAACGGCGCACAAGCGCCGTTTTTTGTATTGGCTGG
>NZ_ALEE01000038.1 GCF_000282995.1 Melaminivora alkalimesophila | reverse complement strand
GGATCTCCATGGAGGCCTTGTCGGACTCGACGGTGAACAGCGACTGCTCAACCTTGATGGTGTCGCCGACCTTGACCAGCATCTCGATGACGGCCAGCCTCCGATTTTGCCCGGACCGTAGATGGGCGAAGCTGGGCCCCGAACGACTTCTATCCGTTCGGCCGCGCCGATCGGGGTGGGAAAGTGGCCGGGATTATCGAGCCGCTTGAATCCGCGGAAATAGGTTTCACTTGTCGACCCCCGGATCTCGAGAGAACCCTCGATACCGAAGAACGAACTCGTGAAGGTGCCTGGCGTCAGCTTAATGATGTCGTTGAGGCTGCTTACGGAGAACTGGCCAATCATTTCGCTAGTGATTACCGACACAGACCGCGGAGTCTCATTTAGCGAAAGATCGATTCCAAAAATGCTGTCGGAAAGTCTCGTTGTCATCGCGCCAATGTCGCCAATGGCCGAGCCTTCCGTGATAAATGCCTCAAGCTTCACAATCGATTCCTGCGCTATTCCTTCGCTCGCCAGGAGGCCTAAAGCCGCAGCAGTTGCCGTCCAATTTCGCATATTTCGTGTGATTCTCATGTTCAGTTTGTTTATTGTATGTGGGATTGTATACAATGACCTGATTAGAAACGTGCCTCAGCATGCGACCTGACCGTCTTTTCCTTGATGGGCTTTGCTCTCACGACGTCGACGATGAGACTTGCGACCAGACCACGCAGATCGAAGCGGCGGTTGAACCTGTAGGCGAAGCCAGCAAGGTAGTGCTCGGCGTACTTGCGGTAGTTCAGGGCATGGAAGGCTCCGGCCAACGTGGTCTTGAGATTGCCCAGCACGGTGTTGACCCACTTGAAGCTGGGCAGGTCGCGCGGCTTGAGGGAGCCGACCACCATCGGGAGGTGAAGGCAACCGGCATCGGCCACCGCACTGAAGCAGGCCAAACCATCGCTGTGCACGCTGGTGCCCGGTGCCAGATTGGACTTGGCCCACTTGCTGATCGCTTCAGAGGTGAACCCTCTGACCACATTGAGCTTGATGAACATCGGATGCCCGTGATCATTGACCGAGACAGCCGCGACAAAGGGGACCTTGTTCTCGGAGCCCCGACCGACTTTGCCGCCTGTGCGCTCGCCTCCGAGGTAAGCGTCATCGAGTTGCACCGTGCCGCTGAGTTGGTGGGTGGCGTCTTGCGTGGCCATGGCCCGGTTGATCTTCTGATGCAACAGCCAGGCCGTGGGGTAACTCACACCAAGCTGACGTTTGAGCGCCAGGGCCGACAGGCCGGTTTTGGCCTGACTGATGAGGTAGATGGCCAAGAACCAGGTCGTCAGGGGCAGTTTGGTGTGTGCCATGAGACTGCCTGCGGTCAGGGAGGTCTGATGCCGACAGCCATTGCACTGGAAGAGCTTACGGGCACCGTGGCCGACCACATAGTGATCACTGCTGGCACAGCGCGGACAGCGAAATCCCTCAGGCCAGCGCGCGGCCTTGATCGCTTCGGCGCACTGCGCCTCGGTGCCAAAGCTACGAAGGAATTCCGGGATCGACATGCCGTGCTGGAACTGAATCTGGTTGAAGGCCATGGTGCTCACCCCACTGTAAGAAGACTCCAGATTAGTGAGTCACAAGCTCATGGGGTGAGCCTCGCTGAGGGCTCCATGTCGTTTCGTGTGGAAAGC
>NZ_ALEE01000037.1 GCF_000282995.1 Melaminivora alkalimesophila | reverse complement strand
TACGCTCGAACTTACCTTTTGCCATTTTTTCGACTCCGAAAAAAACTACACCAACACCACAACCATTGGCACACCCCATCGCTGGAGCGCGCCCTTGTATTTGGTGCCCATGGGCAGGATCGAACTGCCGACCTCTCCCTTACCAAGGGAGTGCTCTACCACTGAGCCACATGGGCATTGCAAGGCCCCAGGCCCTGCGAATGTCTTTCTTGCCGCACAAGGTGTGGAGCGGGAGACGGGAATCGAACCCGCGTCATCAGCTTGGAAGGCTGGGGTTCTACCATTGAACTACTCCCGCAAGCCCTTGCGCCCGGGCAGCCACCTTGCGGCGCCTGCCAGCTTGCATCTTGGTGGAGGGAACTGGATTCGAACCAGTGTAGGCGCAAGCCAACAGATTTACAGTCTGCCCCCTTTAACCACTCGGGCATCCCTCCAAAGAATTCGAGAGTATAGCAGAAAATTCGGCTGCGCAACAAGTTTTTGTGTCCGCGCGACACCGAAGGGCGCTCCCGGGGCCGCCCCGGGCTCTGCCGCGCCGCCCGGTGTGGCGTGGCTGGCGCGGCGACGCGGCCTGGAACATGGGCGGGGCGGCCTGGCCAGTGG
>NZ_ALEE01000036.1 GCF_000282995.1 Melaminivora alkalimesophila | reverse complement strand
GGCCTGGCCAGTGGCGGCCGGGACGGGGGGCGGGCGCTCGCTCCAGCGCCGTGCGGGAGCGTCCGTCGAGGGTGCAGCAGCGCCATATGCTCCAGGACCTTCTTCTGCCTTTCGCAGGAAGAGGGGCAACGCTGGCAGAAGGGGGCGCCCCGAGAACATCCCCTTGGGGCAGCCGGGCGCGCCCCTGCGCGGAGGCGCCCGCTCGCGGGCAGCCGGTGGAACACTGCCAGGCGCCCCAGCGCGCAGCGCGCCCAGCAACACTGGCGCGAGGGGCTGGTGCCGCCTCCTCGCGCCTTTCCTGGCCACGAAAAAAACCGCCC
>NZ_ALEE01000035.1 GCF_000282995.1 Melaminivora alkalimesophila | reverse complement strand
ATCGTTGATTTCATTGACTTTCCTGTTCACTTTCAAATCTGCGATTCGTGGCGTCAAACCGTGGTCGGTTTCATCCATTGGTGCCAGTTATCGATGCATTTGGCCGCGAAGGCAGGATTTGGTCAGCATAGCGGTCAACCGGGAAGCGAAACACACCCCGCAAGTTGATGCTCTCCAGCCTGGTGGGCGCAATCTTCCCGATCAGTTCCGGTGGAATGACCTGGCGGCGGTTCGACCAGCGATCCAGGACCGCCTGCATCTGTGAGGTATTCCACGCCATCACGATGTTGGCCATCAGGCTCAACGCATCGGCCACAGCCTGCATTTCATCGACACGTTTGGCCTGCGCCGGGCTGATCCGGCCGGTATAAATGGCGCGCTTGAGGGCGTTAACAGCCTCGCCCCGATTGAGCACCCGGCGCAACTCGTTCCTGAAAGCGTCCTTGACAAAGTAGTCAGCCAAAAACGCCGTACGCAGCAACCGCCCCAATTGCACGCCAGCCTCATAGATTGGATCGCCCTGGGCGGCAGAACCGAACCGCGCAAGAGCTGCCACCGCACTGGCATGTCCGCTCATGACCGAGGCTGCCAGGTGCACCAGACTATCCCAATGCTTTTCGATCAAAGCGACGTCGACATTGGCTTCGCACACCGCAGCGATTTCTGCGGGCACTTTGGTGCCGCGTGGCACAAAGAGGTGGCGCTGTTTGAGTTCCTTCAACCGCGGGCAAAGATCAAAACCAAGCAAACGGGCATGTGACATGGCAAAGTCGGTGTAGCCATGGGTATCCACAGCAAGCTGGCTG
>NZ_ALEE01000034.1 GCF_000282995.1 Melaminivora alkalimesophila | reverse complement strand
CCCAGCCGATGCCACCGAACCCACCTCCGAGCGCCGCCGCCGCACGCGCGACGCCGTGCAAGCCGCGCTCTCCGACGTCATCCTGCTGGGCACGGCCGAGCAGGTGGAACTGGCGGTACAGGCCGTCAACGACATGGTGGCGGGGCGGCGCGTCGAGACGGCGGCGCTGGTGGTCTCGCTGCGCAATTTCATCCGCGAAGTGCTGGAGCTTGAGCCTGTGCCGGCGCATCTGGCCGTGCCGCGCCAGGGGCCGCTGCGCACGAGTGGTGGCGGCGGACGAACGGGTGGTGGCTCTGGCGGAAAGAGCGGCGGAGGTGGAGGTGACGGCGGTATGGGCGGTGGCGGGATCGCCGCAGGCGGTGCCATGGGTTTTGGCGCCGGGCGGACACGGTCTGAGATCGAAGCTCTGCCCGGCGAAGATATTCCTTCGCCCTAGGCCGGCAACGCCCACCGAGACCGGGCGGTGCTGCCAAGACGGCCGCCCAAGCATTGATGCTTCGGTGCAACGGAGCCCGTTGGGCCAATGGACGCAGTTGTGATACAAGACGCAACAACGGTCCGGTGTAGGTCGTTGAAATGTCCTTTTAGGGCTACAAGAAATGCGTCCGCACGAGGCACGCGGCAAGCACCTCATCCGGAAAAATTTAGGTTTGTCTAATCGGCCGCAGAGTGGGGCACCTACACGAAGAGCAGACAAGCGTGTCCTTGCTAGCAGACTTCATTGTCCAGTCACCGCGGTCGTCTAATCCTAGTTAGGAGCCAAAAAGAATGGACAATATCGTAATCATCGGGTCATCAGGCCATGCGAAAGTCATCATCGACATCGTGCAACAGCAAGGGAAATACAACATAGTCGGATTGCTTGATCGATTCCGAGATGTCGGAGAGAAAACGCTTGGCTACCCAGTTCTTGGGAAAGAAGAGGATTTGCCAGAATTGATAAAAGCGCATGCCCTAAAAGGTGCAATAGTTGCCATTGGCGATAACTTCGTGCGCTCAAAAGTGGTTGCGCATATCAAAGAAATAATCCCAGACCTTCCGTTTGTTTCTGCTATCCACCCCAAAGCATCAATAGCAATGGAAGTCTCAATCGGAGAGGGAACCGTCGTGATGGCGGGGGTTTCCATCAATGCATGTTCCTCGGTTGGTCGATTCTGCATTCTGAACACCAATTCTTCTCTTGACCATGACTCGATACTGGAAGACTTCGCGAGTCTTGCTCCTGGCGCCACGACAGGCGGCAATTGTCGGGTTGGTCAATTTTCAGCAGTCAGTATCGGGGCGGTTCTGATTCACGGAATTCATGTTGGAGAACACACCGTTATTGGAGCTGGCTCGCTTGTCATGAAGTCCATTGAGTCATTTGTCGTTGCTTATGGAACGCCAGCAAGAGCAATCCGCAATCGGGAGCAAGGAGACAAATACCTTTGAAAACAGCTCCTAACAAGGCGCTGCACCGGACGGCAATTCCGCTGCGCTCCATTGCCGCTGGTGAGCTTGGACGTTATGCGCCTGCATCGCGGTCGCTGAGTCCTTGCAAAACGCCTCGATTGTCGAGTCGCCCAAGATGCACCGACCATTTCTGTGTGTAGGCTCCGAAGTGCATCCCCACCCACACATTGCGGGGCAGTAACAACCGGCAAACAGCCCGCACAATCGCCAGGCGAATGCGCATAACAAGTCGGTCAAGCCGACGTGCATTCCGCTGCGCTTCATTCACGCGGCTTACCTCCAGCGTTAGCCGGCCGCGAACTGGCCTAGCGTCGTTGTACCACGCAAGAGAAAAAGGAGGTCTTATGCCTGAGTCACTGCCTCTCTCGCTGCTCGTGGCCTGGGTGCTCTACTTTGGGTTTCTGAACACTCATCAACGCCACTCTTCGCGGTTTCAAGGCGCGTCTCAAGCCTTCAACGCGGCGCTCAATTTGTCGGTCATTCTTGGTGTACTGGCTGGGTTAGCGCTTCTGGTCTACTACTTCATCCGCGTGGCTTGGTACTGGCCCTTCCTGCTCTTCGTAGCCGGGAGCGTTATTGCCGGGCTACTGTTTGGCGTACTTGACAGGAAAGTCAGTCAACCGGCGTTGAGCTTGCTTGGTTTCCTCGCATGGCCGGCTGCTGCCATTTGGGCGTTCTTAATTATTCGTGGGCTGTCCGGCTAACAGTTCGTCCAAGCCGACGCCGCTTCGCGGC
>NZ_ALEE01000033.1 GCF_000282995.1 Melaminivora alkalimesophila | reverse complement strand
AAGCCGACCCGCCTACGGCGGGCGGCTTATCTGGCCCGTTAGTCCTCACAGATCATGACCCGCTTCTTTCCAGAGAACCGAGCGAACTGGCGATCCCTTCAGGACCTCCCCAACAGATCGTTCACCTGTGGCTACTGCAACGTGACCGTCTCATCCATAAAAGGCTACAAGCTCGGGACGGGCAGCGATGGAAGTGGCGACCATCTGGGTGGCGTCTACGTCTGCCCGAATTGCGGTGGCCCAAGCTTTTTTACCAGTTCCGCCCGATACCCTACGCCGGCACTTGGCAACCCGGTTCAACACGTACCTCCCGACCTCTACGCTCTGTACGAAGAAGCGCGCCGCTCCTCTGGTCAAAACTGCTTTACCGGTGCCGTTCTGTTGTGCCGGAAGATGCTGATGAACATTGCGGTGCAGCAAGGCGCAGCGGAAGGGCTGAAATTTATCGAGTACGTCAACTTCATCGCAGAGAAGGGCTACGTCCCTCCGAACGGGAAGCATTGGGTGGATCACATACGAAAGAAGGGCAACGAAGCCACTCACGAGATCGCCGTGATGGGGGAGCAGGATGCGAAGGAACTGATCTCCTTCATTGAAATGTTGCTCCGCTTCATCTATGAATTTCCAAGCATGGTTCCGGTGAGCACGTGAGGGCTAACAGGTCGTTCGACTCGGACACGCCCCGGCAGGCCGCCGCGAGGCGCCCAGGTGATCGTGTACCTCGCGGCGTCCTGCCGGGGCGTGCCGGTCAACTCCGACGTTAGAAGGAGCTATATTTTGTTTGGATTTTTTAAGAAAAAAACTTCCCCAGATGCACGAGGAGCAAAAGCAAACGAAGTTCTAAGTCGTTCTGCAGACATGCTGAAAATGCAACTCATGCTATGCAATGCAGAACCGCAGAAATACCAAGAATTCATCAATTCAAATTCGTTTTCTGGATACACCTGTGGTTTTTTTGATGCCACGCTCCAGTACGCGGGACTACGTCCTCCGGAAGATCCGCAAGTTTTTGCGCTTATATCCTTAGGATTCCTTCATCTATTTAACAAAAATCAAGATGAAGCACTGCGCCATTCCGAAAAATTCTTAACTGAACAAGATACACCAGAATTTCACAATTCCAGAGTGCTGGGTGGCTCAGAGTACTTTGATTTCATGGATGGAAAAATAAAGATGCCAAATGGGCTCGCTAGAATTTTTCATCAAGAAAATTAAACCAAGAAATATATGCCCCCAGAAAATACAAACAACAAAGACGAAACACTCAGCACAGGTGACTGGATCATGGGTGTTGTTGCTTTTTTTCTAACCCCGATAGTCTCAATAATTCTAGCAATTTACAATTTTTCAAGATCACGCAAAAAACAGGGAAAACTTTATCTTGGTGTTCTTGGAATACAGTTGCTTATAGGTTTACTACTTTCCATTAGATAAGACAAATTCAAATACTTTTTATTAAAGATAAGTTCTAACCGTTCGTCGCAGCCGACCGCCTACGGCGTCGGCTGAACTTATCCGTTGGGCACTACGGAAGAGCCATGGATACTTTGAAACATCAAGTCATCACCAAGGATTTCCCCGAAAATCTTGATGGGGGAATCATGATTTGCGGTATTAACTTTGGCTACTCTGCCGAGGATGAAGCCTTGGAAAAGGCTGGAATTATTGCTGCACAAGACCCCCTGTCATTTTTCTCAGACAAAGCTGTCAATAACACACGCTTTAGAAACAAGATTCTGGCTTGGCTGTCGAGTTGGGGTTTTGAATTTGTTACCCAAAATGGCAAAGAAGGTGCATTTGAGCGTACCTTCTTTCAAACAAACTGGCTTGATACGCAAACAAGAAGCATCACAAGCGATGGGTCTATTACAGTAAATACACTGGTGCAAGAAGCTGATGGTTTTCTGCGTCTGCTTGAGTCAAGAAAACCATCCGTCATTATCTTTGTCGGTGGTTTGATGATTGAGGCTCTCAACGACATACAGATACGTCAGCGGGTTGTTTCGATTCTCGGCGAAAGGTCTGGAAATGCAAAAATTTATCGCGCCGATCCTCCTAACTACACAGGCACTAAATTCAAATTGCTGGCGCAGAAATTCGGGGAAACGCAAATTATCAGCTTGCCACACCCGCAGGCACGCGGAATTTCTGATGAATATGTCGCCGCTCTAAAGCCACCAATTCATGTCATTCATAAAATAATCGAGAAGCAAATGCAAAAAGGGAGAAGCCATGTCTCGCTGTAAATACTGTGGAAACAATGTCAGTGCGGGCGGCTCATGTTTAAAAAGCCCGATAAAAACCCATGTTGTTGACATTCCCGGAAAGTGTATTTACTGCGGAAACAAAGTGAGTGCGGGTGGTTTGTGTGGAAAAAGCCCACATAAATCGCACGAAGTTAATAATGGGCCAGACAGATGCATTTACTGCGGCAATAAGGTCAGCGCTGGCGGCATGTGCCAAAAAAGCCCATCAAAAGGTCATGTTCTTGGCAAGTAATATGCCCAACCCTGCGCTCCAGGGGACGCGCCGCAAGCGTCGCGCCCCTGAGCTTAAACGTTAGACCACAGGCCGGCAATTCGGAGGAATCATGCAATCAAAAGAGCATTGGGAGCGCGTTTACTCAACCAAGTCTACCGACGCCGTTAGCTGGTATCAGCCGCACGCCGATCACTCGCTTCAGTTGATTGAAGCAACTGGAGTGCCGCGCACGGCATCCATTATCGATGTCGGCGGCGGCGCCTCCACTCTCGTTGACGATCTTCTCGCAAGAGACTACCAAGGCATCACTGTCCTTGACCTCTCTTCCGCCGCACTCAACTCTGCCAAAGACCGCCTCGGCACTAAGGCAAATTCAGTTACTTGGCTTGAGTCTGACATTACAAGGGCCGAGCTCCCCTTCCATGCATATGACGTATGGCATGACCGCGCTGTATTTCACTTCCTGACGGCTCCGGAAGATCGGCATGCCTACGTTAAATCAGTGCTTCGCTCGGTAAAGCCAGGTGGGCACGTGATCGTCGCCACTTTCGCCGAGGACGGACCACTCCAATGCAGTGGCCTGCCCGTCATGCGCTACAGCGCAGCTCAACTTCACGCGGAGTTTGGTGAGGGCTTCAAACTCATCTCGCACGACAGAGAGTTGCATCACACTCCGTTCGGGACGACCCAACAGTTCACGTACTGCTACTGCCGCAGGCCAGCATCCTGATCTGTGGTCTAACAATTCATTCAAGCCGACGCCGCTTCGCG
>NZ_ALEE01000032.1 GCF_000282995.1 Melaminivora alkalimesophila | reverse complement strand
TATCATCTAACGGCGTAGTTTCATGTCTTAATATTTCAGCACGGAGTATGTGATAGAAAGCAAGCCGAAGCTTTTCCGGCGCATTAGTTGTGTTCTGTAGATGTGATATCGCTGCGCTGACCATTGCGAGGGCTGTCGCCTTGATGGAGTGCTTCTCTGCAATGGCATGGCCCATGTAGAACGCCTTTAAGGCGAGAACTCTTTCAGTTTCTACAGCCATGACTACCTACCTAACGTAGAGCTAACCGGCGCTGCGCGGCTTTATCGCGCAGCGTCCAGCGACTGAAAGGAGCGAGGTTGAGCGCCGGGTTAGCGCGCTGGAACAACATAGACGGTTTTAGTGGGAGAGTTTAAGGGTTGCAACACCTGCAACGATTAGTGCGACGCCAAAGTAGCGCCCGATGCTGCTTGGATCACCATAAAAAAGAACGCCAACAACGAACGTACCCGCAGCACCGATGCCCGTCCAAATTGCATAAGAGGTGCCAATCGGGATCTCTTTTTGCGCAAGCCATAAGAGAAACCCGCTAATCGCCATAAAGGCCACGGCAACAATGATGCCGGTGACTCTTGTTTCAGCTTCTTGCGCCATTTTGAGACCGACAGGCCAGCCTATTTCAAAAGCTCCTGCGAGAAGCAAATAAACCCAAGCCATGGCATTCCTCCTTCTGCTGGTGTGGAAACGGTAAGCGCTAACGCCTGAATTAAGCCGCGCCACGAAGTGGCGTCGGCTTGAATGAATTGTTAGGCGGATGCTCGTTACTCTGGAACAGCAAGCTTTTCTCCATCGCTGAATACGATCATCTCAGGAACAAATTTTGTCGTGTACTTCCCGTCTTCTAAGTTCCAAACGGCCCGGTGCGAGTCAATGAACTGGTTGTAGTCTCGGCCACCAGTCCACACAACAGTTTTCCCCGGCTCAATGCTCTCACTTATCCTGAAATTGACTGCGCCAATCTCTTTGTCGAAAACATCAATGAACTTGATCTCTCCGGAAACGCCGACGATTGGTCTTTCCGTATTGTTCTGAGCGCCAATACGAAATTCCTGATACTCGCTATAGCGTCCGATATTGTAGTTCTTCGGTAGCTCGCGCTTGGCCAGCAACGTGACAGTTACTGCCTTGTTGAGTTGCTCAAGTGCTGCCGCCCGCTCTTGCTCAAGCTTCTTCTTTAGTGCTTCTTCCTCGGCGCGCTTGGCTGCCTGTTCGTTCTCCCACTTTGATTGAGCCTCAATTGCTTGGCCTATGGTCATTCCTGTTGGGATTCCACCGCCGCCGAACACCTCGCCCATTTTTACTCGCATCAGGTAGGCCGCAACCTTCTCTCTATCTGCGTCCGAGAGCTTCTTGATTTCTGGAGCAAGCTTCTCATCCCAGGAGTCCACGTCAGATGGAATGACTGCATCCGTTGGCTTAGAACAGCCACTGAGCATCAAGATAGCCGCTATTACGGTCGTTGCGAGAAGCCTCATATTTACCCCCTATTGAAAGGAATTTTTCCCCGAAAGGATGAGTGCCGACGTGATGCTACTCATCCGCCTAACAGCTGAGTTCAGCCGCCGCCGTAGGCGGTCGGCTGCG
>NZ_ALEE01000031.1 GCF_000282995.1 Melaminivora alkalimesophila | reverse complement strand
GCCGCGAAGCGGCGTCGGCTTGGACGAATTGTTAGGTCTGTCACTCACGAAGGCCAAACCAATCAAGCTCATTTGCCCTTTGGTTGGTGCGCTCAATCATGCACGCCGAATACATCGCGTCACGGATTTCTGTTTTTGCTCCGTAGCGCCCAAGATTGTAGAGCGCGCCGCAGTCCTTATCACGGAACTGAGTCCAAAGCCGTTGTGCTTCAGACAATTCCTTCTTTATTTCTTCTTGTTGTTTAGTGCTGGTCAGTTCAGCGCCAATGCGGTGCAAGGCTGCTTGATAGGCGGCGTTTAGTTTCTTATTCGCGGCTTGATAGTTTGAATCTTCGCATCGGTTGGCCTCGATTGTTGTGGCTGTGACGGGATCGTCGCACGGGTTGTCAGCATGCGCGGTAGACCAGGCAATGATTGCAAAGATGAGCCAAGAAATTCTCATGACAGACCTAACACCTGAGTTAAGCGGTGCCGCAGTCTGGCACCACAAGGAGCGAGAAACTATGAAGCGGCATCCGCTTGGACGAATTGTTAGCTGCGGCAAGTGGCTGGCGAGAAAACTGCTGAACGAAGATAAGCTGCGCGCGTTTCAGTGGCACAGGCGCGAACGCGGCGGCTACTGGACGCGCTGCAATGCGCTGGGCTGGCGAACGCTGCCCGACTGGTCCGCAGACATGGACTTGGATTTCTCACGTAAGGCTCCGTGGCTGTACCGGAACGGGTTGGACGTTGAGGACTACCGCGAAAGAGCAGCTAACACCTGAGTTAAGCCGGACCGCTGCGCGGCACGGCGTGATGGTACACGTCACCATTTAAGCCGAGCCGCGAAGCGGTCTCGGCTTGAACGAATTGTTATGCCCCGCGCTCATTAAGTCAGGATAAGCTTAGTGCCAGCGATCAGTAGGACGACGGCCAGAGCGCGTTTGATTAGAACTGGGTCAAAGCGCCGGCTACCGTAGTAAGAACCGACGACACCGCCAATTCCAGCAGCTGCAACAAGCACTAGAGCAAATGTGGGGAATTGCCTAGTGCTACTCATGTTTCCAGCAAGTCCTGAGATGGAGTTTAGGAGTATAAATAGGGCAGAAACTGCGGCGGCAGGTTTGGCCTTGGCCCAATGCATGAAGAGCAGCAACGGCGTGAGAAAAATGCCGCCACCAGTGCCGGTTAGCCCTGAAAGAAGCCCGATGCCAGCGCCGAAGGTAATGGCAAGAGGGCGGGGCGGCTCCACTGCATTTGTCTCACCAGGCGGACGCAAGAGGAGTAGCACTGCTGAACAGAGAAGAATGATCCCAACAATGACTTTGAAGGTGTGAGTGGGCAAGTTGACGTAGCCGCCTACGAAAGCGAGCGGCACCGATAGCAATGCAAAGGGCCAGAAGAGGCGCCAAGAGAAATGTCCGGCGCGCCAATACTGAAATGTGCCGATGGAGGCGACCAAAATATTCAGGATAAGAGCCGTCGGTTTGATGCTGGCTGGAGCAACGCTAAGGATAGACATCACCGCGATATAGCCTGATGCCCCAGCATGCCCGACCGAAGAATAAAGAATTGCGACGAAAAAAATGCCGACTGTGAGAAGAGCAAGATGTTCTGGGGTCATCGTGAAGTCACCAAAGGGGCATAACGCCGCGCTCACCGGTAAATTGGGAGCGCAGCGAGTAATTTATCCGAGTGCAGCGCCTTGTTAGGCATGGGCCAATTTAAGACCAACAATACCCGCACAAATCAGCCCTAAACTAACTAGCTTAAGGACGTCAGTTGACTCACCGAATAATAATATTCCTAGAAGCGCCGTGCCTACAGCACCAATACCCACCCATATCGCATAGGCTGTACCGACAGGCAACGTTTTCAGAGCTAAACCTAGCAATAGAAAACTTGCAACCAACGAAGCCACCGTACCAACAGTAGGCCATAGCTTCGTAAAACCATCTGTGTACTTCAATCCAATGGCCCAACCAATCTCCAAAAGACCAGCTACAAACAAAATTACCCAACTCATAAACACCTCTCTATTAGCTTTGGGGCCGTCCCCTACCGAAATTGAGAGGTGAGGTCGTCCTCACTTCAGACTGCCTAACGCCTGAATTAAGCGGCGGCGAAGCCGTCCGCCTTGAATGAATTGTTAGGCACGTTTATGGCAGCAGTTGGATGCCGAACTGACGCACCAACAGAGCGAACACACCGAAGCACAATATTGTGATAGCCGCGCTGACTAGCATGGTTAGCCAGAACCCAATGCGTGGGAGTAGCAGCGGAAACGCCAGAAACATGGGCAAGGTTGGCACTACGTAATAGAAGGTGTACCACGCATGGTTAGAGATCTTTGCCATCGGCTGCTTCTCGACGTAGAGCCAGATGAGCGTGAGAAACGTGACTAGCGGCAGTGCCGCAAGAAAGCCTCCTAACTTGTCACTGCGTTTTGCTGCCTCGGACACCAAGACCACAACAGCGGCAGTGAGCATGTATTTAGTAAAAAGCCAAAGCACAGTAGCTTTCAAAAATTACCTAACGTACTAGTTCAGCGGCCGCCGAAGGCGGTCCGCTGGAACGACGGGTTGGGCGGCATTTTGCAACTCATTTCTTGGTGAGATTCTTGTACGCCCCCAAAGCCGCGCCAATTGCAGCTCCCGCGGCGGGACCAATTAGTGGCACAGGAACCGCTATCGCTGCACCGACAACAGCGGCAGCAGCGGAATCCTTTGCTAGGTCGGATTTGGCTGCCTCAGATGTGACGCGGGCAACTTCTGTGGCCGCACTTTTCGCTAGGCTCAGGCCTTTTTGCGTTAGCTGCTTTAGATCTTCTTGATCCAACTTCCCGTCGCCATCTTGGTCGAGAATCGTGGTGGCTACAGTAACTGCAGAGTTTTTCGCCGTTTGTAGTGCGGATGAGATCGAACTGCCGGCGCTAGAGGCCGACTGCTTGGCGCCATTTGCGATGTTTATCAGCTGATTTTTCATTTGTGATTTCCCCGAAATTTTTGGTGCTGCACGGATTGGCCTGCTGCCTAACGCCTGAATTAAGCCGCGCCGCGAAGCGGCGTCGG
>NZ_ALEE01000030.1 GCF_000282995.1 Melaminivora alkalimesophila | reverse complement strand
GGCGCTGGACGCTCCCGCCAGCCTGGTGCTGGAGCTGCCGCCCGTGCTCGGTCAGGCCGGCGGCGGGTCGAGCGGCACGCAGGTCCAGCGCCCATAGCCCGGCGCCTGCCGCGGCCAATCCTGCGCCCGCGCCGGCGCGCCCCCATGCGCCAGCAGCCAGTGCACGCAGCGCACCACGCCGGCGTGCGTGATCCACAGCACGTCGCCCGCTGCGCGCGCGATGCGCGCCTGCGCCAACGCCTCCGCCACGCGCGCCAGCATCCGCTGCAGCGGTTCGCCGCCGCCGGGAGCGTGGACGTGCAGCTGCTCCGCCCAGACCTCGAGCTCGGCGCGCGGCAGGGCTGCCCAGGGCTGCCCTTCCCAGCGCCCGAAGTCCATTTCCGCAAGGCGCGGATCGGCCCGCAGGGCCATGTCCGGGCGCAGGGAGTGCAGGGCGCGCGCCAGCTGCGCGCAGCGCGCCGCGGGCGAGTGCCAGCCCAGCGCCACGCCCGCCGGCAAGGCCCCGTCCAGCGCATGCGCCGCCTCCTGGGTGGCCTGCGGGCACGCCGGCACGTCCAGCCGCCCGTAGCAGGTGCCCGGCGCCATCTCGGGCGCCGCGTGGCGCACCAGCCACAGGCGC
>NZ_ALEE01000029.1 GCF_000282995.1 Melaminivora alkalimesophila | reverse complement strand
CCCCCAGCCACAGGCGCGCGCCGCGCGGGGCCGCGCGGCTCACCACGGCCCCGGCGGCGCCCCCAGCGCCAGTGCCGCCCCGAGGTAGAAGGCCAGCTCGCCGAGCTGTTGCGAGGCGCCCAGGCAATCGCCGGTAAAGCCCTGCAGGCGGCGGGCGAAGCGCCAATGCATCCAGGCGGCCCCCAGCGCGCTTGCCAGCACCGCCGCCAGCAGCGCCCCGCCCCCCAGCAGGCGAGCCGCGAGCGCCAGGGGCGGCAGACACCACAGCGCCGCCGTCCCCAGGCTGCCTGTGGAAATGCGGTCGGCCAGTGGCTTGCTCTTGGACGTGGCGGTATCGCCCACGTGCGGCAGGCCGCGCACGGTCAGCAGCGGCCACAGGCGCGACAGCACGTGCCCGCCCGCCAGCGCGGCCAGCGGCACCGCCGCGCCGTGCCCCGCCAGCTGCGCCAGCACCCCCACCTTGGCCAGCAGCGCCAACACCAGCGCCAGCGTGCCGAAGGCGCCCATGCGCGAGTCCTTCATGATCTCCAGGGCGCGCTCGCGCGTGCTGGCGCCGCCCAGGCCGTCGGCCACGTCGGCCAGGCCATCCTCGTGGAAGGCGCCCGTCAGGTACACGGTCGCAGCCGTCGAGAGAGCGGCCGCGACCAGGGCCGCGCCGGGCCCGTGGCCGAGTGCCTGGTGCAGCGTGCCGAAGACCAGCACCGCCGCCAGCGCCACCAGCCAGCCCACTCCCGGAAAATGCCCGGCAGCCGCGCGCAGCATCTGCGGGCTGAAGCCCACCCACCCGGCCAGCCTTCCGGTCACCGGCAGGCGCGTGAAGAACTGCACGGCCAGCAGGTAGTGGCGCAGCCCTTGCATGGCGGTCCTAACCGGTGCGGAGAGGGCGCCCCGGGGCGGGCCTCGGCACTCTGCCGCTCATGCCCCGTTGCCCTGCAGGAACATCCGATAGGCCGGGTTGTCTGTCTCCTCCACCCAGGGATAGCCCAGCGTCTGCAGGAAGGCATCGAAGGCTGCCGAGTCGCCCGGCGGCACCTGCATGCCGACCAGGATGCGGCCGTAGTCCGCCCCCTGGTTGCGGTAGTGGAACAGCGAGATGTTCCAGGTCGGCTGCATCAGGTTCAGGAACTTGAACAGCGCCCCCGGCCGCTCGGGGAAGGTGAAGCGCATCAGCCGCTCGTCGCGCGCCAGGTCCGAATGCCCCCCCACCAGGTGCCGCAGGTGCTCCTTGGCCATCTCGTCGTGCGTCAGGTCGAGCGCCGCAAAGCCCGCCTTCTGGAAGCTGCGCACCAGCTTGTCCGACTCGCCCCGCCCGTGCGTGGACAGCCCCACGAAGACGTGCGCGCGCTGCCGGTGGCTGATGCGGTAGTTGAACTCGGTCACGCTGCGCGGGCCGCCCGGCAGCGCGCCCACCACTTCGCAGAAACGCTTGAAGCTGCCGCGCTCCTCGGGGATGGTCACGGCGAACAGCGCCTCGCGCTCCTCGCCCATCTCGGCGCGCTCGGCCACGAAGCGCAGCCGGTCGAAGTTCATGTTCGCGCCCGACAGGATCGCCGCATAGGTCTGGCCGCGGGTTTTCCTCTCGGCCACGTATTGCTTGATGGCCGCCACCGCCATCGCACCGGCCGGCTCGACGATGCTGCGCGTGTCCACGAAGATGTCCTTGATGGCGGCGCACACCGCGTCCGTGTCCACCAGCACGTACTCGTCCACCAGCTCGTGCGCCACGCGGAAGGTCTCCTCGCCCACCAGCTTCACGGCCGTGCCGTCGGAGAACAGCCCCACGTCGTCGAGCTGCACGCGCTCGTGCGCCCGCACCGAGCGCGCCATGGCGTCGGAGTCCTTCATCTGCACGCCGATCACGCGGATCTCCGGGCGCACCGCCTTGATGTAGCTGGCCACGCCGGCGATCATGCCGCCGCCGCCGATGGCGACGAACACCGCGTCGAGCCCGGTCCCGAGCTGCTGCACCTGGCGCAGCATCTCCATCGCGATGGTGCCCTGGCCGGCGATCACGTCCGGATCGTCGAAGGGGTGCACGAAGGTCAGGCCCTGCTCGGCCTGCAGCTGTGCGGCATGGGCGTAGGCATCGGAATAGCTCTCGCCGCTGAGCACCACCTCGCCGCCGAGCGTCTTCACCGCGTCGATCTTCAGCTGCGGCGTGGTGGTCGGCATCACCACCACGGCGCGCGCGCCCAGGCGCGCCGCGCTCATCGCCACGCCCTGCGCATGGTTGCCGGCCGAGGCGCAGATCACGCCGCGCGCCAGCTGCTCGGGCGTGAGCTGCGCCATCTTGTTGTAGGCGCCGCGCAGCTTGAAGCTGAAGACCGGTTGCTGGTCCTCGCGCTTGAGCAGCACCTTGTTGTGCAGGCGGCGCGACAGGCTGCGCGCGGGCTCCAGATCCGACTCCACCGCCACGTCGTAGACGCGCGCCGTCAGGATTTTCTTCAGGTAGTCCAGGGGAGTGAGGGGCTGCTGGGTCATGGGAAATCGGCCTGCCGCCCTGCAGGAAGGGGCGGAGCGGGCGCCATCATAGGGGGCGCTGCGTGGACAAAAAAAGCCCCGGACACCAGGCCCGGGGCTGAATCCATCTTTTGAGGAGATGGAGGAGACAATCTGTGCGGGCCGCCCGCCTTCCGCTGGAACGCGCTGCGGTCAACGCATGGGCCCATTGTAGGGCCATCTTGCTGCGCCGCAGCAAAATAAGGATGTCTGCGGCCTTTCATGCAGCCCGGCCGCGGTTTTTGTTGTCTTTTACCCACCATTTCGGAGGATCTTCCATGGAATGCACCGTCAGTTGGACCGGCAGCGCGGGCACGCGCTCCGGCATGGGCTTCGTTGCCGAGACCGGCAGCGGCCACGTGATCGCCATGGACGGCGCCCCCGATGCGCAGCGCCCCGAACTGGGCGGCCAGAACCTCGCGCCGCGCCCGATGGAGACGGTGCTGGCTGGCACGGGCGGCTGCACCGCCTACGACGTGGTGATGATCCTGCGGCGCGGCCGCCACGACGTGCGCGGCTGCAGCGTGCACCTGAGCGCCGAGCGCGCCGCAACCGACCCGAAGGTGTTCACGCGCATCCACATGCATTTTCGCGTGACGGGCCGCAACCTGCCCCGCGAGGCCGTGGCCCGGGCGATCGACCTGAGCCACGAAAAATACTGCTCGGCCAGCATCATGCTCGGCGCGACGGCGCAGGTGACGACCGACTTCGAAGTGGTCGAGGACTGAGCCCTGCCTGCAGCGTCTGGCCGGCGAGAAGAGTTGTATTTGCACAACAAACCTTCCCGGACGCGACATCTGCCGCTATGTTGTTCCATTGCAACGAAATCGGGCTTTCGCCCCGAATCTGAGGGAATTCCTTTGCCTAGAGTCGCACGCTCTGTTGCAATAGGATCAACTTCCCCACCAGGAGGTTGGCCCGGGGAACCGGCGGGGCTGTGCGTGAGCCGCACATCCAAGTCCTCTACGATCCGGGGCCCTCTGTTTAACCTTGGAGTAACTCGCAATGAAAAAATCCCTGATTGCACTGGCAGTGCTGGCTGCTTCCGGCGCCGCAATGGCCCAATCCTCCGTGACGCTGTTCGGTATCGTTGACACCGCTTTCGGCTACGTGGACAACGCTAACGCCGCTGGCGACAGCGTGTATGGCCTGAGCACCAGCGGCAACGCAACGAGCCGTCTGGGCTTCCGCGGCGTGGAAGATCTGGGTGGCGGTCTGAAGGCTGGCTTCTGGCTGGAAGGCGAAATCTTCGGCGACGACGGCAATAGCAAAGGTTTCAACTTCCAGCGCCGTTCCACGGTCAGCCTGGCTGGTGGTTTCGGTGAAGTGCGCCTGGGCCGTGACCTGACCCCTGGCTTCTCCAAGTTCATCTCCTACGACCTGTTCGGCCAGGTCGGTATCGGCCAATTCATGGGCTGGAGCAACTGGTACGGCACGAGCGGCGATGCCAACGGCATCCGTTCGAGCAACATGATCAGCTACTACACCCCCAACTTCAGCGGCTTCACCGCTGGCCTGGGCTATGGCTTTGACGAGCAAACCTCTGGCAAGGCCGGCCGCTACGTCGGTGGCTACGTTGCCTACGAAAACGGCCCCCTGGGCGTGGTTGTGTCGTACGACCAGCGCAACCTGGCTGCCGATGTGGACCGCAACGCTCTGACCGTGGCTGGTTCTTACAACCTGAACGTTGTGAAGCTGAACGCCATCGTCCAGCAGACCAAGGATGACGTGCCCGGCGCTTCCGACCGCAAGGTCAACGCCTACGCTCTGGGTGCTTCCGCTCCCATCGGCGCTGGCGAAGTCAAGGCCCAGTACGCTCTGTACGACCAGAAGGCCATCGACTCCAAGGCTCACCAGATCAGCCTGGGTTATGTCCACAACCTGTCCAAGCGTACGGCCCTGTACGGCACCGTGGCTTACCTGAAGAACAAGGACGCTTCCAACCTGGGCCTGGCTGCCAGGAACCTGAGCACCGGCGGCCCCGGCGCTGGCGAGAACCAGACTGGCGTGCAACTGGGTATTCGCCACTCCTTCTAATCTCGGGCTGGCGTGAGGCCAGCTTGGATAAAGAAGACAAAACCGCTGCCTTCGGGCAGCGGTTTTTTTTTCGTCTGCGGTTTGGTGTCTCTTGTGCGACGATTTTTCGGGTTAACCCCTGTGGCTGTAAAGCGATGGACCCTTGCCCCTGCCCGGCGGGTTTTCGACAATGAAGCCTCCTCGCTTCCTGCCAAGAACACGATTTGGCCGCAGGGCCCCTGGTGGAGGAGAAGTCGAGTGTTGTGAAGCGAGTGGCGCACGTCCAGTGAGCGAGTTCATCAAGGCGTGGCTGCGAATCTTGAGCCGGTTTGACCTGCCCCCTTCAGGCGTGC
>NZ_ALEE01000028.1 GCF_000282995.1 Melaminivora alkalimesophila | reverse complement strand
CTGGGCATTCCCAAAGCGAGCCTGGGCAACTGGGTACGGCTGTCAGCCAAGGGAGAATTGGACGGTGCGGGCGGTGGAGACAAGAGCATCCAGGTTTCGCCCGAGCAGATGGCGATAGCCCGGTTGCGTGCAGAGAATGCTCGCCTTCGCATGGAGCGCGACATCGCAAAAAAAGCCGCGGCTACCTTCCGCAGGACACGCTGCGAGGTACGCCTGGATTCACCAAATGAGAAAGCTGTACCCGGTGAGTGTGTCCTGCGGGGTGCTGGAGGTCAGCGCAAGCGGGTACTTCAACTGGCTACGCCGGCGGCAGGCTGGCCACGGTGGACCTGCCCGGCGTCACAGCGACCAAGCCCTGCTGGCGTACATGCGCGCCATCCACGCCGAGGTGAAGGGTGAATACGGCTGGCCCCGCATGCACAAGGAACTGCTGGCCCGGGGCATCCGGGTGGGCAAGGACCGGGTGCGCAAGCTCATGCAGCAGCACGGCATCAGGGCCAAGACCAAACGCAAGTTCGTGGTGACTACCGACAGCCGCCACAGCCTGCCGGTGGCGCCCGACTTGGTACAGCGGCGCTTTAACCCCGAGGCGCCCAACCAGCTGTGCAGTGGCGACATCACCTACATCCAAACCGACGAGGGCTGGCTGTACCTGGCTGCGGTCATCGACCTGTTCAACCGTCAGGTGGTGGGTTGGAGCCTGCAGCCGCACATGCAGGCGGGCCTGGTCAAGGACGCGCTGGCCATGGCGTGGTGGCGCCGCAGGCCACCTCCTGGACTGATATTCCACAGCGACCGGGGCAGCCAGTATTGCAGCCATGAGTTCCAGGATGCCTTGAAGGACTGGGGCATGCGTTCATCGATGAGCAGAAAGGGCAACTGCTGGGACAACGCACCGACCGAGAGCTTCTGGGGTCGGCTGAAAACAGCCAGCGTACATGGGTGCAAATTCGCTACCTGTGAGCAGGCCAGGCAGGCGGTGATGGACTGGATGGCCTTCTACAATCACCGCAGGCTGCATTCGTCGCTGGGCTACCTCAGCCCGATGCAGTACGAGCAGCGCTGGTACGAGGCACAGCGTAAAAAGGCCGCGTGAACCGTGGGTTAAGAGCTACACGAAACAGGGGCAAGGTCA
>NZ_ALEE01000027.1 GCF_000282995.1 Melaminivora alkalimesophila | reverse complement strand
TACGCAGCGCGGCTTAACTCAGGTGTTATGTGTTCAGGAGCGTTGCCTACAACGTAGCATTCGACTTCCATTGTGCAGCAAAGTGCTGCATAATGCCGCAGAATTCCAGTTAAGCATGAGCGGGGTAGATGGTGGCTACAAAAAGTCGAATAACTATTAACCTTGATGAGAATAATTATCAAGAGCTAATCGCGCTTTCAAATGAGCTGGACGTTTCATTGGCTTGGTTGGGCAGAAAAGCGTTTACCGATTTGTTGGCTAAATACCGCAGAGATGGGGAAGATGGAAAAAATGCCTCTGTTGTATTCGATCCAAGCAATAATGTAGCGAGTGGTTCCTGATATGTGGAAATGGGATCAAGGCAGAATGCAGTATTTTCAATACGATGTTCTGCGTACCATGGCTAATTTTGTTGTCAATTATGATTTTAAAAATAGCGAACCAGCTTTTATAAGACAAGTAACAGGGTTGCCGTTTTCAGCACCACCAACGCACTCTCCATGGCGAAATTATTCACGAATTTACAAGCTGTGTCTTCTCGTTTCTGAGTCCCAAGGCATTGCCATACCAACTGATATAGCACGAGTATTGAGCCAACCCGGTGCAGTTACATGTGATGAGTATGTCCACTTTTTAGTGGAAGCTACTACTGACCCCTCTCCAGCACTATCTGATTGGGCAGAAGCCGATACGGCTATGCAGAGAAGAAATCCTTTGTGCTTTTCGTTGAAATATATTTTGGCAAAAGTGGCTGGTCTTGATGAATACATCACACCGATAAACGAAATTATTGGTGCATACATTTTTAGTGGATTTAATGGTGGTGAGAGCGATACAGAGTTTCTCTCTTTGATGGGTAATCGCGAGCGATATCCTGACTTTGTACGAAATATAGATCCTCGTCAGGCTCGTGAAAGCATTAAATTTATTTCTCAAATATCATACTTGCATAACACGGCTAGCGATATCGTTGTATCTCTAAATAAGGAAGACGCTCATGAAATATTTCATTCATTAAGTCCGATATCTGGCCCGTACGAGACAGACGGAAACCTTGAAATTCAGCGGCTCGCAAGTTTCTTCCGGGATGGCTCTGAACACGATTTTTTCGAGTACAAAGGGACAATAGTTTCAGATGTTTTGGAGAGCGGGTTTGTTGAAGGTAGTAAGGTTAAGAAGACACACGTCATAATCGAAAGAAATGCGAAGTTACGTGGCTTGTATTTTGATAAATTTCCCAGCCCTGTTTGTGACTCCTGCCGAATAGATACAAGCAAGAAATATCCGTGGATCAACAGGGTTCTTGACCTTCATCATATCTTGCCGCTTTCGTCTGGAACTCGGGTAGATTCAAGAGTTGGAACAATCCTTGATGATATGGCACCTATTTGCCCAACATGTCACAGAGCGATTCATCGTTACTATGACGATTACTTAAAAACAAACAGCAAAAGTGATTTTGATAACAAAGAGGAAGCGCATGAGATTTACTTCCAAGCAAAGCAGGGTATTGTGAAAGGTGACTGTTATGTCTAGAACAAATGCATCTACAGGGACCCCTTTAACTCCCGCGTTGCAAAAGAAGATTTTTGAGTTTGCGAAAAGAAAAGGTATTGAGCTTTCTGAGGCATTAAACCGCCACGGCTATACCTTTGATGACCTCGTATATGAAGAAAGCCACAAAAAAGCATGGGCTGGACCTAAACCAAAAAAATTATCACATTACAAGTCAGAGCCGAATGGTATTCCTTTGGTCAGTTTCTTTACTGGCTGCGGCGGAATCGATTTGGGCTTTGAGACTGCAGGTTATGAGCATAAGGCAGCTTTTGAGTTCAACGAACTATTTTGTAAAACCTTGCGAAAAAATAGACCAGCTTGGAATGTTTTTGGGCCACCTACACACTCAGGTGACGTGTCTAATGTGTCAGAGATCATTGAGACCTTAGAAGCGATAATTCCCCTGAATTTTGAGGGCATGTTTGTAGGAGGGCCGCCTTGTCAGCCGTTTTCAATTGCCTCAAATCAGCGGTTTTCTAAGTCCGGAGATAATTTCAAAAGGATTGGCTTTGGGCATGAAAAGAATGGAAATCTCCTTTTTGATTACGTGAGTATCATCAAACACTTCAAACCAACATGTTTTCTCATTGAGAATGTTCCTGGGTTAAGGGATTTGGATGGCGGCACACAGTTGTCTGCTGCTATACGCGAACTGGAAGCAGTCGGCTATAAGATAGTGGAGCCGCGCGTACTCAACGCTGCTGACTATGGTGTTCCACAATTTAGAGAGAGACTGTTCGTGATCGGCAGTAGAAATGGAAATATGCCTGCATTCCCAGAAAGATCAAAATTGGCTTTTGGTGCAGGTTCAGTTCTTCAAAGAAGTCAAGGAAATGCCAAAAATACAGAGACCAGAGCACACAAGCTAAATTCTATGGAGCGTTATTGCAAGTTAGGGTACGGGCAAAGGGATCAGCTTGGTCGTGTAGACAGACTTGACCCTTGTATTCCATCGAAGACAGTTATTGCAGGCGGAACAAACGGGGGAGGCAGGTCTCACCTTCATCCTGAAATACCAAGGACATTGAGCGTTAGAGAATGCGCAAGACTACAAACTTTTCCAGATGATTACGTATTTGTTGGTTCAACTGCTCGCCAATTTACGCAAGTAGGGAATGCCGTACCACCTGTTTTAGCCGCACAACTGGCGCTGACTGTAGCATCTTCAGTATTTCGCGAAAAGATGGTTAAGGTTGCACGCTAACAGCGGGGCTAGCGGGATGGACACATAACAATCACATGCACTCGGACAGCAAAAAGCGCCGCTCGTTCCTCGCTATGCTTTTTGCTGCCGGTGATGTGAGGCGTTAGCTGCTAGGAGAAACGATGACGCGCATCGAGATAGCAGAAAGCATCCTCTCACGGCAACTTGCGTGGATCGCTTCTTCAGATTCAAAAGCAAGTTTTATCTTTCCCGTCGCCGCTGCAATGCTTGGCGTATTAGCCGCAGTGGCTCCATCGCCCACAGCGTGGAGTGTTTCTTCTGGCATATTCGCGAGTATCGCCACCATCTTGCTACTGCTTTGCATCGCTTTTTGTGCACTTTCTGCGTTCCCACGAACCGATGGGCCAAAGGGGTCGGTAATTTTCTGCGAGGGTATTTGCTCTAAGTGTCGCATCCCGGGCGATCATAAGGTCGCCTGAGAAACAAATGCGGCTGGGATGTGTACCACTGTTTCATGGCCTGCAGTGGCGTCAAGCTTTTGAGGGCTGACTGGGGCAGCTGGTGGTTGTACAAGGCCACGTAGCGCAGCAGCGTGCTGTCCAGATCTTCCTGGCTGTTAAAGCGATGCGTGTTCAGGACATCGGCAATGCGACCGTTGAAACGCTCGACCATGCCGTTGGTTCTGGGTGTCCTGGGCTGGGTCAGGCGGTGCTCGATGCCCAGCTGCTGACACAGCAGATCAAACTCATGCTGGCCGCTGGGCTTGCGCTCGCGGCTGGCAAACAGGCGATCGGTGAACTCCTTGCCGTTGTCGGTCAGCAGCCGGGTGATCTTGATGGGACAAGCCTTGTGCAAAGCCTTTAGGAAAGCCCGGGCATTGCTGGCGGTTTTGCTGCGCTTGATCTGCACGAACACCCAACGTGTGGCCCGGTCGATGGCCACGAACAGGTAGCGCCGGCAGCTCTCGCCAGGCATTTGCGGCAGGTACTTCACGTCCACATGCACAAAGCCCGGCTCGTAGCTCTTGAAGGCCTTGTGCGCAGACTTGGGCTGCTGGGGTTTCAGAGCATTCAAGTTGCCCACGCCGTGGCGGCGCAAGCAGCGATCGAGCCCCGAGCGAGAGACGGCAGGGCACAGGAATTCACGGGTGACGGCCAGCAGGTCATCCAAGGGCAGCAGCAGCGTACGGCGCAGCTCCACGGCAATAGCTTCCTGCACCGGTGTCAGGGTCGTCTGCAGGCGATGCGCCGTGTGCGAGCGGTCAGTGAAGACATCGCGCTTTTTCCACTTGTAGATGGTTTGCTCGGTGACGCCGTGACGCGCTGCCAGCACGGCTGCGCTCTCGCCGCTGGCGGCGATTTCAGCGCGCACCGCAGGCGTGGTGCGAGCGTTCTTGTGTAGTGCGATCATCATGTCTGAGCTCTCCCGGATGCTTGCAAACTCGCCATCAGCTCTGTCATCACGGTGCGGGCCATGAACAGCGGATAGCGATTTTCGTCTATGCAATCATCCGGGATGCGACAGGTAGAGACAGGCGTATCCGGCACACACCGGAGCGGCTTCACTATGGCCGTGCGGCTCGAGAGGTTCGAAGAGGCAGGACAGTGCGGGCGTGGGTGCAGCCATTGGTGGGGGATGCCCCGCCAAGCCCTCAGAACCTTCCAGCCTGATAGCGCTGCGCCAGCACCGCCTGCAGCCGCTGCACGATCCGAAATGCGTCCCTGAGCGTGCGCCGCTCGAAGCTCGACAGCTCGGCCAGCCGCAGGTGGTTGTCCGGCTCCAGCCCGGCCGCGACCTGCCGCGTCTGGTGTGCGAGGCGCAGCCCGGCGATGAATTCCAGCGTGTCGCGCAGGTCGCGGGCCGCCTCCGGGCTGACCTCGCCGCTGTCGGCAGCGGCCACCAG
>NZ_ALEE01000026.1 GCF_000282995.1 Melaminivora alkalimesophila | reverse complement strand
AAAATGGCAAAAGGTAAGTTCGAGCGTACCAAGCCCCACGTGAACGTGGGCACGATCGGTCACGTGGACCACGGCAAGACGACGCTCACGGCGGCGATCGCCACGGTGCTGGCCAAGAAGTTCGGCGGCGAAGCCAAGGACTACGCCCAGATCGACAACGCGCCGGAAGAGAAGGCGCGCGGCATCACCATCTCCACCTCGCACGTGGAGTACGAGACCGAGAACCGCCACTACGCCCACGTCGACTGCCCCGGCCACGCCGACTACGTCAAGAACATGATCACCGGTGCTGCGCAGATGGACGGCGCTATTCTTGTGTGCTCGGCCGCCGACGGCCCCATGCCCCAGACGCGCGAGCACATCCTGCTGGCGCGCCAGGTGGGCGTGCCCTACATCATCGTGTTCCTCAACAAGTGCGACATGGTCGATGACGAGGAGCTGCTCGAGCTCGTCGAGATGGAAGTGCGCGAGCTCCTGGACAAGTACGAGTTCCCCGGCGACGACACTCCCATCATCCGGGGTTCCGCCAAGCTTGCGCTCGAAGGCGACCAGTCCGACAAGGGCGAGCCCGCCATCTTGCGCCTGGCCGAGGCGCTCGACACCTACATCCCCACGCCCGAGCGCGCCATCGACGGCGCCTTCCTGATGCCGGTGGAAGACGTGTTCTCGATCTCCGGGCGCGGCACCGTGGTCACGGGCCGCGTCGAGCGCGGCATCGTCAAGGTGGGCGAGGAAATCGAGATCGTCGGCATCAAGGACACCGTCAAGACCACCGTCACCGGCGTCGAGATGTTCAGGAAGCTCCTGGACCAGGGCCAGGCCGGCGACAACGTGGGCCTGCTCTTGCGCGGCACCAAGCGCGAAGACGTCGAGCGCGGCCAGGTGCTGTGCAAGCCCGGCTCCATCAAGCCGCACACGCACTTCAGCGCCGAGGTCTACGTCCTGTCCAAGGACGAGGGCGGGCGCCACACGCCGTTCTTCAACAACTACCGCCCGCAGTTCTACTTCCGCACCACCGACGTCACGGGCTCCATCGAGCTGCCCGCCGACAAGGAAATGGTCATGCCCGGCGACAACGTGTCGATCACCGTCAAGCTGATCGCCCCGATTGCCATGGAAGAAGGCCTGCGCTTTGCCATCCGCGAAGGCGGCCGCACCGTCGGCGCCGGCGTCGTGGCCAAGATCATCGAGTAATCG
>NZ_ALEE01000025.1 GCF_000282995.1 Melaminivora alkalimesophila | reverse complement strand
AGCACCCACTGGCGCACCGGCAGGCGGGGGAATACGTGATCGTTCAGGTGCGCTGCTGTCTCCACCATGCGCCGGGTGGTGCACGAGGGGCAGACTCCCCGGCCTTTGCAGGAGAAGGCTACAAAGTAGTCGTGCCCACAGTCGCCGCAGCGAGCGCGGGCAAAGCCATGGGCAAAGATGCCGCACTCAAGATACTTGGCAAACGCTTTGCGCACGAAGGGCTTGGGGGTGTGGTGGTCGCCCTGGCCGTCGAACTGACCCGCGCTGGCCAACTCTAGCCAGGTCTCGTAGTGCTCGGCTACCGTTTGGTAGAGCAGCGTGCGTTCGGGGTGGCGTGGGTTGTAGAGCTTGGGCTTGGAAGTGGCTGACATGAATACTGTACAAATGCACAGTATTCTGCGGCGATTGTTTGGGTACGCAAAGCACAAGGCCCGAACCGTCGCCAGTTCGGGCCTTGTCAGGGTAGCTTGGCTGCGGACTTACTTGCGCGCAGGCGGCACATCCGTGCA
>NZ_ALEE01000024.1 GCF_000282995.1 Melaminivora alkalimesophila | reverse complement strand
TACGAGGCATTTCCGCTGCTGTGCCCCATGTGCGGTGGGCAGATGCGCATCATTGCCTTCATCACCCACAGCGCCGAAATCCGCCACATCCTGAACCACATCGGGGTGGAGTCTGCCCCCCCGCACATCACCCCGGCACGCGGGCCACCGCTGTGGGAGGGCTGCGACGCGCCGGTGGATGATGGTGCGCAAGGCGAGCCGGATTGGGATCTGGCAGCTCAACCCGACGAGGTAGACCAGCGCGTCAATTGGTGACCCAGTGAAGCGGCGGTATCCATCGCTGCGGGGAAGCAGCTGCGCGCGCGCCAGGCCCAAATGCATACTGCCTCCCAAGCTCTTGCCATTGAGCGGCAAGCGAGCGCTCAACCTTCCTTGGCCGAACGTGTTTCGAGGCCCAAAACTCGTGCCATACTTGGCCTCATGCGGTTGAATTTCCTATCCGT
>NZ_ALEE01000023.1 GCF_000282995.1 Melaminivora alkalimesophila | reverse complement strand
CAGCTCGGCAGCGTGCGCGTCATGGCCGACGAACTGAACAACACCTTGCTCGTCTGGGCGACCAAGGCCGAGTTCGAGAAGATCGAGGCCACGCTCAAGCGGCTCGACCTGCCGCCCACGCAGGTGCTGATCGAAGCCTCCATCGTCGAAGTCACGCTCAACGACGATCTGAACTACGGCCTGCAGTGGGCCTTCAGCGGCAGCCCCGGCAATGGCTACCGCGACGCCGGCCAGATCGGCGCCGGCGGCGTCAAGGCCAACACCGGCAGCCTCGGCGACCTCATGGGCAAGGGCTTCACCTACTCGCTGGTCAATTCCGCCGGCCAGATCCGCATGGCCTTGTCGGCGCTGGCCAACAAGACCCAGGTCAAGATGATCTCCAACCCCTCGCTCATGGTGCTGGACAACCATCTGGCCATGATGGTCGTGGGCAATCAGGTGCCGGTGCTGACCAGCACCACCGACTACCTGAACAACAACAACGCCATCACCAGCACCGTGCAATACCGCGACACCGGCGTGAACCTGGCCGTCACGCCCTCGGTCAATGCCGGCAACCTGGTCACTATGCAGATCGACCAGATCGTCACGGATGCCGCCGACGGCCCCGGCGGCACGGCCAACAACCAGCCCATCTTCCTGCAGCGCCAGATCAGCAGCAAGGTCGCCGTGCGCTCGGGCGAATCCATCGTGCTGGGTGGTCTGATCAAGGACAGCCAGAGCGCCGGCAAGAGCGGCGTGCCGCTCCTGCAGGACCTGCCTTTGGTCGGCAACCTGTTCGGCACCAACACCAGCGGCGGCGCGCGCACCGAGCTGCTGGTGGTCATCACGCCCAAGGTGGTGCGCACCGACCCGGAGATCCGCGAGGTCAGCGAGGAACTGCGCGACCGCCTGCGCGGTCTGAGCGGGCTGGGCGATGCCCTGCCGGGCCCGATCCCGGCCCAGGCGCCGGTGCCGGCGGTGGTGCAGCCGCTTGCGCCGCAGTGAGCGCGCGCCCCGAATGAAGATCACTTTCCTTGCATGAAGGAGCCTAGAGCGATGATGCAAATGCAAACCTTTGTCCTGCCGCGCGCCCTGCTGGCGAGCGTTGCCGCGGCCTTGCTCGCGGGCTGCGCCGCAGTCGGCCCGGCCTCCTCCTCGCCCGAAGAGACTGTCCAGGACCGCGCCAACGCACGCTGGGCCGCGCTGCTCAAGGGCGACTCGGCCAAGGCCTACGGCTACCTGACCCCTGGTTACCGCGCCGTGCATGACGAGGCCACCTACCGCAAGCGCCGCGGCTCGGCCGTCAAGTGGACGGGGGCGGAGGTCGTGGACGTGCGTTGTCCAGAAGCCACCAAGTGTCTTGCCAAGGTGCGCATCGAGGCCAAGCCGTTCCTCGGACGCAAGTTTGGGGATACCATCGTCACCCACGTCGAGGAGACATGGCTGCTTGAGGACGGCCGGTGGTGGCTGTTCGAGAGGCTCTGAGCGACCGTCCCTCGGCTGGACGCAAAGGTTGATGTGGCGCGACCGATGGAGGAAGATCTATAGAAATTCGTTGTACCTGACCAACAATGCCCTCATGGCTGCCAATTCGATACAAGAAACCGAGGGGGCCGTGCTAGGATTTCAAGGCGTAATCAACCTCTATCCTTAGTTGCGCCAAACGACTTACCAACTGGAGTTTTTCATGAAAAAAAATGTTCTCGCATTGAGCATTGCTGCAGCCGTCGTCGGCTTCGCTGGTAGCGCACATGCTGTGACTAACCTGACTGGCGCTGATGCCACCACCCTGCGGTTCGGCAATACCGGTACGGGCCACATGCTGGTGGTGCCTTACTACTCTGCTCAGGCTGGCAACAGCACGCTGCTGTCGATCATCAACACCGATGAGAAGAACGGCAAGGCGGTGAAAGTGCGCTTCCGCGGCGCCGCCAACTCCGATGACGTGTATGACTTCCAGGTCTTCCTGTCGCCCGGCGACGTTTGGACGGCCAACGTCAGCGCTGACCCGAACGGCAAGGCTTACCTGACGACTCACGACAACAGCTGCACCAAGCCGGCCAAGAACACACTCAACACGACGCCCTTCGTGACTGCTCGCCTGAATGGCGATGAGGATGTGCGCGCCAACAACACGCGTGAAGGCTACATCGAGATCTTCAACATGGCAGACATCCCTTCCACGGCTGCCCTGTTCCCGAACATCAAGCATAGCAATGGCGTGGCACCCTGTTCTGGCACCGCCTGGACCTTGCTCAACACCGACACCGACAATGCCACGTTGACAGGCCCAACCATCGGCTTGGCAGCACCCACGACTGGCCTGGCAGCCAACTGGACGATCATCAATGTGCCCAAGTCCGTGGCATGGGGTGGTCAAGCTGCGGCGATCGAAGCTGTCGATGCTGCCGGAAAGCCTGCCAAGGGCAACGTCGTCTATTTCCCGCAGACCAGCACTGCGATCACTGCCACCCAGGCTGCTGCTTTCACAGCTGACCCGCTGATGCAGGGCGCAACTCCGGTGGTGAAGGGCGCGCTGTACGACCTGCCCGACATGTCGACGCCCTACACCAATATTGCTGCTGGTACGCCCTCGCAGCAGGCTGACCTGCTGGCCAAGGCCATTGAAGCCACTGCCGTGATGAACGAGTACTGGACGGAGCCGACCATCTTCGCTGCCACCGACTGGGTGTTCTCGATGCCTACGCGTCGCTATGCTGTTGCAGTGGACTACAAGGCGGTTGGCGGACCTGCGCCGGTGTATAACGCTGATAACGAGCGCCACTTCACTAACGCCAACACCCAAATGTCGGAGGACAAGCTGTGCGTGACCGACATCACGAGCAGCCCTTGGGATCGTGAAGAGCGTCAGCCTGCGGCACCCGATGAAGTCGTGATCTCCCCGAGCGAGCCAGGCAAGCCGGTTCTGTTCTGTGGTGAGACCAGCGTGCTGAGCTTCAACAACTCTGGCGCAACCACGTCCGGAGTGCTGGGCGCCAACGTGGCCGTCAAGGACATCGATTTGGCCTACACCAACGGTTGGCTGAAGCTTGTCACTCCTGGCGTAGCGGCAAATTCTGGCCTCCCCATCCTGGGTCAGGCTTTCGTGTCGGCTTACAATCCCGACGTGGGTGCAGGTACCTCCGGCAACTTCAACACCGGCTGGAGCCATCGCTACATCCGTCCCTGATACGGATGGCATAGGAGGGGCCGCGAGGCTGCTCGAAAAAGGCGGGGCATCCCGCCTTTTTTCGTTTCGGTGTGCGGCCCTGAGGTTATGCACCGTGTCCATTCGCTCAGAAGCTATAGCATTGACCATGAAAATCTCTTGCCATTGGCATCGCCACTGGGCCGCGCTCGTGCTCGCGACGTCCTGCGCCGGCGTTGCCGTCGCCCAGGACGCGGTACTCATGCAAACGCCGGGCGGTGCCCAAGTCACCGAAAAGGACCTTGCGGCAGAGTTGCAGCGCGTGCCGCCGCAGGCGCGTGCGAACGTGCTCGCCAAGCCCGATACCGTACAGCTGATCCTCAAGACCCTGATGGTGCGCCGCCTGCTGGCGCAGGAAGCCGAGGCGAACGGCCTGGCGGCCACGCCGGAGGTGCAGGCACTGCGTCGCATCAACGACGAGCGCGTGCTCTCCGAAGCGCGCATGTTGCAAGTTGACGCGGACAACGAGGCCGACGAGGCAGCGCTGGAGTCCTACGCCCGCGGCAAATACCAGGCAGAAGCGAAGCGCTTCGAGGTGCCGGCGCAGACCCATGCGCGCCACATCCTGATCGCGGGCGAAGGCGACGAATCCAGGGCCCGGGCTGAGGCGCTGCTCGCCGAGCTCAAGGGCGGCGCCGATTTCGAAGAGCTGGCCAAGGAGCACTCACAGGACCCGGGCTCCGGCAGAAAGGGGGGCGATCTGGGGTTTTTCCCCGAAGGCCGGATGGTTCCCGAGTTCGACGCGGCGTTGAAGGCAATGGAGCCTGGCGGACTGAGCGAGCCGGTGAAGACGCAGTTCGGCTGGCACCTCATCCAGTTGGTGGAGCGCCGCCCGGCGGACAAGCGTCCCTTCGAGGAAGTACGCGAGGAACTCATGCGCGAGGCGCGCACGCGCATCCTGGGCGAGAAGCGCGCGGCCAAGGCCGCGGCCCTGCTCAAGGACGCCGAGTACAAGGACGACGCAATCCAGGCCTTTGCCGATAAGATGCGCTGATTCTTGCTTCCCCACGTGCGGCGGAGGCGGCGTGGTCGATGCCGCCTCCGCCGCCGTCTTTGCAAATCCATGGCCGCCTTGTTTTCCGAGCTCTCCCATCTGCGTCGCCTGCGCGGCCTGGTGTGGGTGCTGACGCTGCGCGAGGTGGCCGCACGCTACCAGGGCTCGGCGGCCGGCGTGCTATGGGCCTATGTGCAGCCGCTGCTCACCGTGGCGGCCTACTACCTGGTGTTCGACGTGGTGTTCGCCATGCGCCTGGGCGATAACGCGCCCACGGGCCGGGTGGGCACCTACCTCATCGTGGGTTCGCTGCCGTGGATGGCCTTTTGCGACGCGGTGGGGCGCGGCACCAGCAGCCTGATCGAGGCGGGGGGCCTGCTGCACAAGAACGCCCTGCCGCCGGTCCTGTTCCCGGCGCGCACGGTGCTGGCCAGCACGGTGGTGTATGGGCCGCTGCTGCTGCTGCTGGCGCTGGCCTACGCGCCCGTGCACCGTTTTGCGCTGCCTGTGCTGGCGGTGCTTCCGCTGTTGCTGCTGCAGGCCCTGCTGGCTTTCCTGCTGGCCTATGCGCTGGCGATCATGGCAGCGGCGCTGCGCGACGTGGTGCAGCTGGTGGGTTTTGCGCTGTCCATCGGGATTTTCATCTCGCCGGTGCTGTTTCCCATGGCGCTGTTTCCACCCGCGTGGCGCTGGGTGCTGTGGGCCAATCCGATGACGCCGGTGGTCGCCGGGCTGCAATCGGCATTGTTGCAGGGCGCGTGGCCGCCCGCGCAGGTGTGGGCGGCGCTGGCGTTGTGGATCATGGCGCTGGCGGCGCTGCTCTCATTGCTGGTGCCGCGCAGCCGCGACCAGTTGGTGGATTGGCTCTGAGCGGGATGACCAGCGCGATGAATCCGGGACAGACGCCATTGGTGCTGCGCGTTCAGGGGGTGGGCAAGGAATACCGGCTCTACGCTTCGCCGCGCGAACGCTTCAAGGCCTTGTTCAGCAGCCGGGCGCGCCACCGCAGCCACTGGGCGCTGCGCGACGTGTCCTTCGAGCTGCGCCGTGGGCAATGCATCGGCGTGGTGGGCGACAACGGAGCGGGCAAGAGTTCACTGCTCAAGCTGTTGGCGGGCACCATGCAGCCCACCACCGGCACGGTGGAGCGCGTGGGCCGGGTCACGGCGATCCTGGAGCTGGGAGCGGGCTTTCACCCGGATTTCAGCGGCCGCGACAATCTGTACTTCGGTGGCAGTCTGATCGGCATCGACCGCGAGGAGATGGCGCGCCTGGAGCCGGAGATCGTGGCTTTCTCCGAATTGGGCGAGGCGCTCGACCGGCCGGTCAAGACCTATTCCTCGGGGATGACGGTGCGCCTGGCCTTCGCCCTGGTGACGGCGGTGCAGCCGGATGTACTGATCATCGACGAGGCGCTGGCCGTGGGTGACCAGCACTTCCAGAAGAAATGCGTGGAGCGCATCATGGCGTTCCGCGATGCGGGCTGCACCATCCTGTTCTGCTCGCACAGCTCCTACCACATCCGCCACCTTTGCGACCAGGCGATCTGGCTCAACGGTGGGCGCATCGCCGAGATGGGGCCGACCGAGGCCGTGATGGGTGCCTACGAGCTGCACAGCCGCTTGCGAGCCGGGGAAGGTGCTGCCGATCATTCCCCAGCCGCGGCCTTGGAGGGCACGCAGCCGGCAGCCGGTGCGCCCGTATCCGCGGGCCAGGAAGCGGCCGGGCACGGCGCCAACCTGTTGTCGGTGACCATCTCCGGCCTGGGCGAAGGTACGCCGCCGCTGCTGGAGGGGAGTGACCTGGTGGTCACTTTCATCGCCCGGGGCCGGGGCGATGAGTGTCCGAACCTGGGCTTCATGATCGAGCAATCGAAGGGCACGGGCATCACATCGCTGGCCACGCATGAGGAGGGCGCCCGCCCGGTCCGGCTGCCGGACGGCACCTGGCAGGCGGTGTTGACTTTTCCGCAGCTGCCGCTGCACAGCGGCGAGTACGTGGTCAGCGCCTATCTGTTCGATGAGAGCGGGCTGGTGCTCTACGATGCGTGGCTGCACTACCAGCATTTCCGCTTCGTCTCGCCCACGCTCATGCCAGGGCTCGTGCGCCTGCCGCATACCTGGACCTGATCGCTGTCTCTCTTTTTTTCCATGCGCCCATTCGAGTGGAACGATGATGCTTCCTGAAACCCCAACCGCGCCGGAGCGCGACCCGCTCGCGCAAGCGCGGACCCTGCTGGAGCGCGGCGACCTGGAGGGCGCCGGCCCCCTGCTGGTGGAAGCGCGCGACGCGCCGGCCACGCGGCTGGCGGCGCACAACCTGATCGAGCGCCGTTTTCCGGCCTTGTCCTATGGGCAATGGATGGGTTGCCCCTGCGAGATCTCCGAAGCCGACGACATCTACCGTTTCTTCGCGGCCCATCCGTCGAGCTTGAACCCTATTCGCGACTACTTGGCGGATGGCTGGCGGACCCTGGCCGAGCTGGTGCTGTTGCTGGAGCAGGCCGGCCATCCGCTGCTGCAGGCCCGCAGCTTCCTGGAGTTCGCCAGCGGGCATGGGCGTTTCACGCGCCATCTGGTGAAAGCGCTGGGGGCGCAGCGGGTGGTGGTCTCGGACGTGGTGGCGGATGCGGTGGCCTTCGCCCGGGATGCCTTCGGGGTCGAGGGCTTTGTGTCCGCAGCAGTGCCCGAGGACGTGCGCTGGGAGCGGCAGCACGATGTGGTGTTCGTGCTCTCGCTGTTCAGCCATCTGCCGCCGGCCACCTGGTCGCGCTGGTTGCGCCGCCTCTACGGCATGGTGGCGCCTGGGGGGGCGCTGGTCTTCACCACACATGGGGCCGAGGCAGTGCGCAAGCAGGGCGTGACGCTCGACGCCGAAGGCTATTTCTTCACGCCATCGAGCGAGTCGAGCGCCATCGACGGGCAGGAATACGGGACGGCCTTCACGTCCGAAGCGTATGTGCGGGCGCGCATTGCCGAGCACCTGCCCGGTGCCCGGTTGCTGCGGTTCTCACCACAGCATTTCTGGCACCACCAGGATGCCTATGTGTTGGAGAAGCCGTGAGCGCCGCGGTTCACTGAGGAGACGGAATGCACGCAAGTTCGCTGGCCCACGTGCAAGGGCTGGTCCACAAGTATCTCTCGGACCGCACGCAGGCGCCGCTGCACATCGTCGATATCGGCAGTTATGACGTGAATGGCAGCTACAAGCAGTTCTTCCTGCACCCGGCGTGGAGGTACACGGGCGTGGATCTGGCTGCGGGGCCGAACGTGGACGTGGTGTTGCGCTCGCCCTACCGCTTGCCGCTGCCTAGCCACTCGGTGGACGTGATCGTCTCCGGCCAGGCCTTCGAGCATGTGGAGTTCTTCTGGCTGACCTGGATGGAGATGGCGCGGGTGCTCAAGCCGGGCGGTCTCATCTTCCTGCTGGCGCCCTCGCGCGGGCCGGAGCATCGCTATCCACAGGATTGTTGGCGCTTCTACCCGGACGCCTATCGCGCCCTGGCCAAGTACACGGGCATGGAATTGCTACAGGTCAGTACGGACTGGGAGCCGCACGCCGACCCGGAGAGCGCGCCCTGGGGCGATACCGTGGGCGTGTTCCGCCAGCCGGCACTGACGCCGGCCCAGCGCTGGCGCCGCCGGTTGATGCAACAGCTGCGCTATTGGACGGTGCCGGGCTATCGGAGCGGCTGAGTCTCGTCGGCAGCCTCGGGCCAACCTGCGGTCGGCCTCAGCGCTGCAGCCAGCTCTTGACCCG
>NZ_ALEE01000022.1 GCF_000282995.1 Melaminivora alkalimesophila | reverse complement strand
CCGCGGGCTCCGGCGCCGCCTTGGGCCCGGAGCCACCATCCCGCGGGGGAGCAGTGTCCCCACCGATCGACGGCAGGAGGCTCGACAGCAGCCTGGACCCATCCTGGCCGGCAGGCCAGAAGAAGACCGCCACGGCCGCCAGCAGAAGGAGCACGACCGCGGCGCTCCACATCCGGGAGCGCCCAGGCGCGGACGGCGCGGCGAAATGGCCGCGTGGCGCGGACTCCTTGAAGCTCGCGTTCAGCCCCTTGCCCACCCGCAGCGGCGCAGGCTGCCCGCCCGGCAGCAGCGCCAGCACCGGCGCCGGGTCGGCCTTGAGCACGCGACACGCGCTGGACGCCAGGGCGCGCATGAACACCAGGTCGGGAAACTCGTCGTAGCGGTCGGCCTCCAGGGCCTCCAGCCGGGCCACCGGGACCTTGAGGGTCGAGGCCAGGGCCGCCACGTGCACGCCAGCCGCCTGGCGCAGCCGCGCGAGCATCTGTCCGCCGGTCAGCTCTTCGGCTGTCGGCTCGGAAAAACCGCTCTCCTGCGCGGAGTCCGCGTATTGCCCGCCCTCACTCATCGAAGGCCCCCCGGTCCAGGGCGCGGGTTTCGGGCGCGTCAGGGAAGCGCTTGCGCAGTTGGTCCGCCAGCTGCTGCATGGCAACCGTGTCGCGCAGCGCGCGCTCGACCTTGATGCCCAGCCAGAGCGACGCGGCGCTGGCGAACTCGCCGTTGTTCACCCGGCGCACGTAGAACTGCGCGCGCTGCGCCTCGCCACGGGCGAGCATCAGCGCCGCCAGGTGGTAGCCGATCACGGGGTTGCCAGCGTCGATCTCGTAGGCGCGCAGCAGCGTCTGTTCGGCCTGGGCGGGCTGGCCGGCGCGCCGCTGGCACACGCCCTGCGACATCAGTGTCTTGGCACGCTCGGCGTAACCCGGCACGGCCAGCGCACGCTCGAAGTAGTCGTTCGCCTGGGCGTATTGCTCGCGCTGGCATTCCAGCCACCCGAGGTTGTGCAGGATGTCCGGATCGCGCGGCTTCATGCCGTGGGCGCGCTTGAGGTGGTACTCGGCCTTGGCCATCTCGCCCATGGCCATGTGGACCAGGCCACGCAGGTGCCAGGCATCGGCAAAGCCCGGGTCGGCATCCAGGGCCTGGCTGACCTCCTCCAGCGCGACGGCGTTCTGGCCGCGCTGCAGGTAGCTGGCGGCCAGCTCCAGCCGGATGCGCGCGCGGCGGCGCGCCTCGCTGTCGTGGTGCGAGGAAGTGGCCTCGCTGGCGGCGCTGTCCATGCTCTGGTGGGCACAACCCGCTACGCCACCCAGCAGCAGGGCCGCCAGGAGCAGGGCGACGCCCTGGCGGTGGCGGCCCGGGCCGGGCCGTGGATGGTTCGAAATCATGCGTGGTCTCCCCCTCTTTATGTCGTTTGCTGGCCTGCCCCGCCTCAGGCCACCGGCCGGATGGGGATGGTGCGCAGCTTGGCCATGCGCTGGTCCACGCGCGTGCGGTCGCGCACGTCGCCGGCCAGCTGCCCGCAGGCGGCGTCGATATCATCGCCCCGCGTCTTGCGCACGGTGGTGACGAAGCCGGCATCCGAGAGCTGCTTGCCGAATGCCGACACCACGGCCGGCGGCGAGCGCCGCAGGCCGGAAGCCGGAAACGGATTGAATGGAATCAGGTTGAACTTGCAGGGCACGCGCGGCGCCCCGGCCCGGCCCGAGACCAGCTCGATCAGCTCGCGCGCGTGCTCAGGCTGGTCGTTCACGCCATCGAGCATGCAGTACTCGAAGGTGATGAAATCGCGCGGAGCGTGTTCCAGGTAACGCTCGCAGGCGCCCAGCAGCTCGGCCAGCGGGTACTTGCGGTTGAGCGGCACCAGGCCGTCGCGCAGCGCATCGTTGGGTGCGTGCAGCGACACCGCCAGCGCCACCGGGCAGTCCTGGGCCAGGCGGTCGATCATCGGCACCACGCCCGAGGTCGAGACCGTGACGCGCCGGCGCGACAGGCCGTAGGCGTGGTCGTCGAGCATGGTGCGCAGCGCCGGCACCAGGGCCGAGTAATTCTGCAGCGGCTCGCCCATGCCCATCATCACGACGTTCGAGATGACGCGCTCGTCGCTGCCGCGGCGCTGGCGCAGCTGGTGCTCGGCGAACCAGAGCTGGGCGACGATCTCGCCGGTCGTCAGGTTGCGGCTGAAGCCCTGGTGGCCGGTCGAACAGAATCGGCAGCCGACGGCGCAACCGGCCTGCGAGGAAATGCACAGGGTGCCGCGGTCGTCCTCGGGGATGTAGACCGTCTCCACGGCGTTGCCGCCGCCGACGTCGAACAGCCACTTGACGGTGCCGTCCGCGGAAGTGTGTTCCTGCAGGATCGGCAGCGGCGCCACGTGGGCGCGGCCCTTGAGCTTCTCGCGCAGCGACTTCGCCAGGTCGGTCATCTGGTCGAAGTCGCTGGCGCCGCGCTGGTGGATCCAGCGAAACAGCTGGGTGGCGCGAAAGCGCTTCTCGCCCAGTTCCTCGCAGAAGGCGGCCATGCCGCCCAGGTCAAGATCCAGCAGGCTGATGCTCATGGCGTGTCTGGCCGCTTGGGCGCATGTGGCGCCGCTCGCGGCGGCGCGCACAGCGCTTCAGCGTGCGTAGATGTTCAGGCCGGGGAAGAAGAAGGCGACCTCGGCCTGGGCGGTCTCGGCAGCGTCGGAGCCGTGCACGGCGTTGGCATCGATGCTGTCGGCGAAGTCGGCGCGGATGGTGCCGGGGGCGGCCTTCTTGGGATCGGTGGCGCCCATCAGCTCGCGGTTCTTCAGGATGGCGTTCTCGCCTTCGAGCACCTGCACCATCACCGGGCCGGAGATCATGAAGTCCACCAGGTCCTTGAAGAAGGGACGCTCCTTGTGCACGGCGTAGAACTGCTCGGCCTCGGCGCGCGACAGGTGGATCATGCGGGCGGCGACGATCTTCAGACCGGCCGCCTCGAAGCGGGCGTAGATCTGGCCGATAACGTTCTTGGCGACGGCGTCGGGCTTGATAATAGACAGGGTGCGTTCGATGGCCATGAAGTTTTCCTGGTGAAAAAGAAAGGGGTTCCTTGCCCGAAGGGGCAAAACAGGGGATTTTAGCTTTGCGGCCAAGCCTCAACGGCCACCACGTCTTTGACCCGGGCCGCGCGGCTTTTGCTGCTGCCTCTGGCGCTGGCGCGCGAAGCTGTCGGCGCCGATGTAGCCCACCGAGGTCTTCATCGGGTCGGGCTGGCCGGCGCCGGGCTGTTGGCGCCCGCCCCGGCCCTGCCCGCCGCCGCGCGGCGCGGGGGTGG
>NZ_ALEE01000021.1 GCF_000282995.1 Melaminivora alkalimesophila | reverse complement strand
CAGGCGGCAACTACCTTGACACGCACCGCCATCACCCCGGCATAGAACCAGTCCGGCAGGATCATCTCGATGCCCAGCGGCGTGCCGCGGGCATCGGCCAGTTCCTTCCACTCGTTGATCCATGAGAAACGGTGCAGTCGCCTTCCAGTGGTTTCGCGGATGGACGTGGCCACCGTCGTGGATTGCAGCCTGTCCAGCGCCGCCTTCAGGCGTTGGTAGTCGCGCAGCGACGTGCCCCGCCCGATGAAGCGCAGGATCTCGTAGGGCGTGGCCTGCATCAGGCGCGACGGGCGCAGGCCCGCGTCGCGCGCTTCCACGATCTGGCTGGCCGCCCAGATCAGCAGGTCCGCATCCCAGATGGTGGCAATGCCATGCTCGGCCGTGCCCTCCACGCGGATCGTGACGTTCCCTCCGCGAAAGTCGATCGGCGCTGTGCGCCGCGACTTGGCCAGCGAGAAGAACGGAAAGGCCATCAGGTCCTGGCTGTCGCGCGGCGCCATGTCGCCCGGCAGGGCGCGGAACAGGTCGAGCTGTTCGCGCTCCTGCGATGGCTTGGACAGGGCGAAGGCCATCCGCGCGCCAGCGGTCAGCGCGCACGACTGTCCGCCGCATGGTGCTCGGCGTATTCGGGATCGGACGTGCTGTCGAAGCTGCGCTCGGCGGCCCAGGCATCGAGGTCGGCCACGGCGTACATGACGCGCCGGCCGAACTTGCGGAACTTGGGGCCGCTACCGAACACGCGCTGTTTCTCCAGCGTGCGCGGCGACAGGCGCAGGTAGTCTGCGGCTTCGTCGTTGGTGAGATAGCGTTGCGGCTGCGCGGCCGTGGTCGAGACAGTTGCGGCAGCGGCGGCAGGCCGCAAGGGAGCAGGACGCATGGTGTGAACCTCCATCGGTGTCAAAGCTCCGGCCGCACAGCGCAACCGGATGGAGGCAGTCTCAGAAAACGAAGCCCTCCTGCTCAGGGCCGATCTGCGCTGGATGCAGAACGACCCTTCTCAAGCGGGGGCAGCTGTGCTAGGCGGCGATAACCGCCGCGCATCAGCGCATCGCCGCGCCGCACCAGGCGGCGCACCTTCGAGCGCAGGCCGCCGTCGCTGTACCAATCGGCCACAGCGTCGGCACCGAACAGTCCTTCGCCCACATCGCGCAAGGACGCGCCCGCGAGGGTCGCGTCGAGCGCCTGCAAGGTGTGCAGTTCCAGCAGCGCGGAAGGTGTTGGCCTGGGCGTGGTGGCAGCGAAGGTCGCGCCGCGTGCATGACCGCGCACAGGCGCGGCAGTGCCGCTCCGTTGGGCATAGGCCACGGCCATGCCGTCTTCCAGGCCGGGCGCCAGCGCAAAGCGCAGGCAATGGCCTGGGCTGCGCGCGATCAGCGCCAGCTTCTTGCCGTCGTGGAACAGTTGCTTGTGGCCGGGGATGCGCCAGAACGCGAAGGCGGTGGCATCCTGCGGCGGATCAGCGTCGGGGTAGAGCTGCACCACGGCGGCATGACCAGGCAGCCAGGCCGGATGCGCGTCACGCGCATCCAGCATCGGATCTTCCAGCAGGCGCAAGCCCCAGCGATGCGCTGCTTCAGGCCGGCCATGACGGCGCAGCCAGTCGAGCCGGTAGTCGGGATGCCTGCGCAGGTACTCCCAAGCGAGCGCGAGCGCATCCAGCCAAAAGACATACAGGTATGCGGCAGTCGGATACCAATGCGCGAGGTGATGAGGATTGACCATGACGTCTCCTCCTGCGAACAGGACTCGCCGCCACGGAAGAACTACGCGCTACATCGCCCTCGTCGGAACGTCATGGGTTACAAAGGCGGATGGGGCTGTCAAGACCGATTGGCTCCGATGTGTTGCGGTATTCGTCTCAATGCTGCGGCGGCAGCGCCCCGACCGGGGACACTGCACAAGCCAGCCTGCCGCGACCCGCGCCAAGCATCCTGTCTATTTGGGTCAGACTGGTGGGGCTACGCCGCAAGAATCCCGATTGAGACTTACCCGGTATGACACCAGACTGAAAAAGTCACAGTAAGCCGTATTCAGTCCGGGATCGCTCCGTCGCGCTCGGCCAGCCGGGTGTATTCCGACAGCGTGCGCGTGGGGCGGAAATAGAGGTCGCGCATCACGGGCTGCTGGCGCGGCCCGACGATGCCGGCCAGCTCGGACAGCTTGACGGTTCCCTGCGCCGGCATCCCGATTCCCAGGTCGATGAGTCCCCAGGCGGTGTCGCCATCGGCGGGATCGAGTGCGGCCAGCAGCCAGGTCACATGCGCGTCCGGCGTGAACAGCCGCACCACGGGCACCGGGTCGATGGCCCGGCCAGCGGCGCGGGCCTCGCCGTTGGCGAGCAGTTGCGCGCGTTCCGGGGCGGTGGTGAGCGGCTGCGGCATGGTCGGCAATCCCACAAATCCAATGGTGCACGAACGCGGTTCCACGTCGAAGCGCAGAACCGCGAAACCGGATTTGCGCCTTCGTGCGCAAGCACGGATGCGGTTCCGTGGCTCTACAGGAACCCGCCGATACGGATTTCCGTAAAAGCACAGGCATTGAATGAACACTATAGATTGTAGCTCTATAGGATGCAATGGGGTGTCATCTTGGTATTTGTGGGGAACCCAAGGTGGCAACAACTTACTCGCTGGCGAAGGCATTGAAGACGGTCAGGAAGGCGCGCGGCTTGAGCCAGGAAGCGTTCTCTGACGTGTCTAGCCGCACCTACATGAGTACCCTGGAGCGCGACCTGAAAAGCCCGACCTTGCACAAGCTGGCCGAACTGTGCGAAGTGATGAAGATCCACCCGCTCACGTTGCTGACCTTGGCGTACTCCGGCGACAGCGAACAGAAAGCCGATCACCTTTTAATGTTAGTTCGACAGGAACTCAAAGAATTGGCTGTGGATGATTCCGGCCAAAGATAGGTTTCTTCAAGGGACTTAAAAACAAACTCCGCACACCATGCCTAAGACTCAACTAAAAAAGCTAACAATCGAGAAATTCCGCGCATTGAACGATGTGAACCGCCCCGGTTTTCGCGGAGGCCGGTTGGCTTGAGTCAGGCCGGGCTGACCTGCTGCTCAAGATTGCGATAGTAGTTGGCCTCGAACTCGGCCGGCGGCACGTAGCCCAGCGGGGCCATCAGCCGATGGTTGTTAAACCATGACACCCATTCCAAGGTCGCTAGCTCCACCGCCTCTCTGTTCTTCCAGGGCCCCCGGCGATGGATCAACTCGGCCTTGTACAACCCGTTGATCGTCTCTGCCAGAGCGTTGTCGTAGGAGTCGCCCTTGCTGCCCACCGATGGCTCGATGCCGGCCTCGGCAAGCCGCTCGGTGTAGCGGATGCTGACGTATTGCGACCCGCGGTCGCTGTGACATACGAGCGGGCCGTCCTGGCCGGGCTGGCGGGCGTACAGGGCCTGCTCCAGCGCGTCGAGCACGAAATCCGTGCGCATGCTGGTGCTCACCCGCCAGCCCACGATGCGACGCGAGAACACATCGATCACGAAGGCCACGTACAGCCAGCCCTGCCAGGTGGACACGTACGTGAAGTCGCTCACCCACAACTGGTTCGGGCGCTGCGCGCTGAACTGCCGGTTGACCAGGTCCTGCGGGCATGGCGCACGCGCATCACCGATCGTGGTGCGCACCACCTTGCCGCGCACGACGCCACGCAGTCCCATGCGGCGCATCAGGCGCTCGACGGTGCAGCGCGCCACCGTGTGGCCTTCGCGTTGCAGTTGCCGCCAGACCTTGTCAGCGCCGTAGACCCGCAGGTTGGCCTGCCACACCCGTTCGATGTGGGGCATCAGTTCTTGCTCTCGACGGGCTCGAGTGCTGAGCAAGGTCGCATCGCGCTGCCGGGCGGCGTGCCGCCGGTACGCTGACGGGGCGATCTGCAGCAGCCTGCAGATCGGCTCGACCCCATGCTGTGGGCGGTGCCGGTCCGGTGCGTGTCAAGGTAGTTGCCGCCTG
>NZ_ALEE01000020.1 GCF_000282995.1 Melaminivora alkalimesophila | reverse complement strand
CATGGCGGCGGCCGCAGCGCTGGACTCCTCCACCAGCGCGGCGTTCTGCTGTGTCATCTGGTCGAGGTTGGACATCGCCTGGTTGACCTGGAAAATGCCGTCGCGCTGCTCCACCGACGAGGCCGTGATCTCGCCGATCAGGTCCCCCACCCGGCGCACGCTGAGCACGATGTCCTGCATGCTCTGGCCGGCCTGCTCGACCTGCGCCGAGCCCGCCTGCACATTGTCCACGCTGGTGGTGATCAGCGCCTTGATCTCGCGGGCCGCCTGGGCGCTGCGCTGCGCGAGCGTGCGCACCTCGCCGGCGACCACGGCAAAGCCCCGCCCCTGCTCGCCGGCGCGCGCCGCCTCCACGGCCGCGTTCAGCGCCAGGATGTTGGTCTGGAAGGCGATCGAGTCGATCACGCCGATGATGTCGCTGATCCTGCGGCTGGAGTCCGTGATCTGCTGCATGCTCGCCACCACCTGCGCCACCACGGCGCCGCCCCGTTCGGCCGCCTGGGCGGCGTTGGCAGCGAGCTGGTTGGCTTGGTGCGCGGTGTCGGCCGACTGGGTGACGGTCGCCGTCAGCTCTTCCATGCTGGCAGCGGTCTCTTCCAGATTGGCTGCGGTCTGCTCGGTGCGTGCCGAGAGGTCCTGGTTGCCGCTGGCGATTTGGGTCGCCGCCGAAGAGACCGCCTCCACGCCGGAACGCACTTCCCCGACCACCCCTCGCAGGCGCCCCGCCATGGCCGACAGCGAGCGCAACAGGTGGCCCAGCTCGTCGCGCCGGTCGTCGTGCACGTCCTGCGTCAGGTCGCCTTCGGCGATGGCCTCGGCCAGGCCCACGGCGCGCTGCAGGGGCTGACTGATGGAGTGCACCAGCCGGCCAGCCAGCGCCATGCCTGCCAACACGACGGCTGCCGCGGCGATCGCGCTCAGCCACAGGGCTCGCTGGCGCTGGCCAAGCGCCGCGGCGCGGGCGGCGTCCCGCTGCTGCTCCTGCAACCGCACGAAGGCGTCCAGTCCCTGTTCGTACTGCGCCACGGCGGGGCGCAGCTTGGCCTCCACCAAGGCCTCGACCCCCGAGAAGTCGGCGTCGCCGCGCAGTTTCTCCGCCTCCTCCACCAGCTGTACCGCGTGGCGGTGCAATGCGTCCATGCGCTCGAGCTGCGCCTGGTCCTCGCCCGAGAGGCCCTGGGCATCTAGCGCCTCGCGCAACCCAGCGATGGCTTGCAGGGCTTCGCGCGAATCCTGGCGGGTGCGCTTTTCCAGCACGTCATCCGTGACACTCACCGCCATGGTCGCCTGGTGCATCGCCAGCGCGCCCAGGCCCTTCCACTGCAGCGCCAGGCTGATGCGCTGCTCGCTGCTTTCCACGAACCTGAGCGACTCCTCGCCCACCTGCGCCACATAAGCCACGGAGGCCGCCAACAGGAGCAGCATGCTGGCCATCGAGCCCAGCACGATCCCCCAGAGTTTGAAACGCACGGACAGGTGCTGAATACGCATCAAGGAACCTCGTTTTCCGCAATCACCGATCAGAAGCGCCCCGGGCAGGCAGCGCGGCGCACGACCCACACAGTGTCGCACCACTGCACACTTTCTTACAAAGAAAGGGCTTCCCTACGCTCCAATGCCCGATTCGTCCGACAAACCCTCCCGGGAAGGTGGCCCCTACAATGACCCAGTGAGTACCCTTCTGAACGCCGACCTGCATTGCCACTCCCTGGTCTCCGACGGCACGCTCTCCCCCGAGGAGCTGGCCGCGCGGGCGCATGCCAACGGGGTGCAGCTGTGGGCCCTGACCGACCACGACGAGGTGGGTGGCCAGCACCGCGCCCGGGCCGCCGCCCATGCGCTGGGGCTGGACTACCTGACCGGCGTGGAAATCTCCGTGACCTTCCTGAACGCCACCGTGCATATCGTCGGCCTGGGCTTCGACCCCGACGACCCGCAGCTGGTGCGCGGCCTGGAGGCGACGCGCGGCGGGCGCGGCGAGCGCGCGCAACAGATCGCCCGGCAGCTCGCCCAGGTGGGCATCCACGGCGCCTACGAGGGTGCGCTGCGCTATGTCGGCAACCCGGAGCTGATCTCGCGCACGCACTTCGCCCGCCACCTGGTGGAGTCCGGCGTGTGCAGCGACACCAGCGAGGTCTTTCGCCGCTTCCTGACCGAAGGCAACCCCGGCTACGTGCCGCACCGCTGGGCCAGCCTGGGCGATGCCGTGCGCTGGATCCGGGAGGCCGGCGGCATGGCGGTGATCGCCCACCCGGCGCGCTACCGCTTCTCGCCCACCGAGGAATACGCGCTGTTTTCCGAATTCCGGCAGCACGGCGGCCAGGGCGTGGAGGTGGTGACCGGCAGCCACGCACCGTCCGAGTACCCGGTCTATGCCGCCATGGCGCAGGAATTCGGCCTGGCGGCCTCGCGCGGCAGCGACTTCCATGGGCCGGGCGAGTCGCACACCGATCTGGGCGCGCTGCCCGACCTGCCCGGCCAACTCACGCCCGTCTGGGAGCTGCTGGAGCACCGCATCCTGCGCGCGCCGGCGGCCCCCGCCCCTTCCGTGCATTGAGAACCAGCGACATGGCCCAGTATTTCGAAGCCCACCCCGACAACCCCCAGCCGCGGCTGCTCAAGCAGGCGGCCGACCTGCTCGCCAGCGGCGGCATCCTGGCGGTGCCGACCGATTCGAGCTATGCCCTCGTGTGCCGGCTCGATGACAAGGCGGCGGTGGACCGCATGCGCCGCGTGCGCCAGATCGACGACAAGCGCCTGCTCACGCTGCTGTGCCGCGACCTGTCGGAGCTGGCGAGCTACGCGCACGTGGACAACCGCCAGTACCGGATGCTCAAGCTGGGCACGCCCGGCCCCTACACCTTCATCCTGGAGGCGACCAAGGAGGTGCCGCGCCGCGTGAGCCACCCGCAGCGCAAGACCATCGGCCTGCGCGTGCCCGACCGCAAGGGCCTGCAGCTGCTGCTGGAGCTGCACGGCGCGCCGCTCCTGTCGACCACGCTCATCCCGCCCGGCGAGACCGAGCCCATGAACGATCCGGAGGAGATCCGCGAGCGCTTCGACAAGGTGATCGACGGCGTGGTGGACTCGGGCGCCTGCCCGCTGGAGCCGACCACGGTAATCGACATGACGCCGATGAACAATGGCGGCGAGCCGGTCGTGGTGCGCGAGGGCCTGGGCAGCCTGGCAAAACTGGGGCTTTAGGCGCCCGCCCTTACTGCGCCACCAGCCGGCGCAGCCATTCCAGCAGCACCTGCGGCAGGCGCTCGGGCTGGGGCAGCAGCGCGTAGTGGTGCGCGCCGAAGACCGCCGGCAGGTAGCTGGCGGCGTGGCGGTCGATGGTCAGGCAAAAGGGCGAGATGCCCTGCAGCCGCGCTTCCGTGACGGCCTGGCGCATGTCCTCCAGCCCGTAGCGGCCTTCGTACTGGTCGGTGTCGTTGGGCTTGCCGTCCGACAGCAGCAGCAGCAAGCGCTGCGCTGCCGTCTCGCGCATCAGCGTGCTGGTGGCGTGGCGCAGCGCGGCGCCGGCACGGGTGTAGTGCTCGGGCTCCAGCCCGGCGATGCGCAGCGCCACTTCGGGGCCATAGGCCTCGCCGAAACCCTTCACTTCGCGCACCACCACGCCGTGGGGGCCCTCGCCGGAAAAAGCCTGCACGGCGAAGGGCGAACCCATGCCATCGAGCGCCAGCGCCACCAGCAGGAGCGCCTCGCGCGCCACGTCGATCACGCGCCGCCCGGGCGCGATCCAGGCATCGGTCGAGCCGCTCACGTCGATCAGCACCAGCACCGCCAGGTCGCGGTGCTGGCGCCGCTCGCTGCGGTACAGGCGCTGCGGCAGGGGCAGGCCCGCCCGGAAGTCGGCGCGCGCCTCCGTCCAGGCCTCCAGGTCGATGTCGTCGCCCTCGAGCTGGCGACGCACCGGAATGCGCCGGCTGCGCAGCAGCTCGAAGCGCCGGCGCACCTCGTGCAGCATGCCGCGGCGCTCCTCCAGGGTGACCGCCAGCCATTGCGGTGCGCCGGGGGCCGCCTCGCGCAGCAGCACGGTGGCACCGTCCGGGCGGTAGCTTGCGCTGCGCCAGTCCCACTCGGGGTAGGAGCGCGATCGTTCCGCCGCACTGCCCGGGTCGGCGCCACCGGCCTGCGACTGGCGCGCCAGATGCTCGGGCGGGTCGTCCGAGAGCAGCACCTCCTTGGGCCTGCCGGGGGTGCGCACCAGGCGCGCTTCGGGCAGTTCGGACAGGGCGTCGGCGAACTCCTCGGCCGCCGTGTCGGTGTCGCGGTCGGTGGGGCGTTGCAGCCCCATCGGGTCGGCCGCCTGCTCGTGTGGCTGGGCTGTCTGCACCATCCAGGCGCCTGGCGGACCGCCCTCATCGTCCTCATCGTCTTGCTTGTCGCGCACCTGGGGGCGCCGCGGCAGGCGCGCGCTGCGCGCGGGTGCGGCCTCAGCCTCGGGCGGACCTTCATCGGCCGAGCCGAGCAGGGCCGCAGCCGCCGGGGGCGCGCGCAGCTCGCCGAGCCAGGCATCGGCCACGCACCAGCGCTGCTGGCGCGCCGGCGCATCCGCCGGGCGCAGACGCTCCGCCAACTGCAGCGCACGCTCGCGGACCTCGGCCGGGCTGGCCGGAAGGCGCAGCAGCAGCTCGCCGCCTTCGGCCG
>NZ_ALEE01000019.1 GCF_000282995.1 Melaminivora alkalimesophila | reverse complement strand
GGCCGGCGCCTGGCGGTGGCCGGCGTGCAGGCGCGAGGCAACGGTCGCCTGATCTGCCGCGGACGCTGCCGGCGCCGCGCGACCGGCGCGCAGCCCGGCTGGCGCGCTGCGGGCACCGCGCACTTCCCCCTGGCCATCCAGGGCGGCCGTCTCACCCACCAGGGTTTCCGCGCCCGGGCGCACCAAGCCGAGGCCGACCTGGGTCGCCGCTGCAGCCCCCGGGGCCCAGCGCGCGCCTTGGCCGGGCAGGCCCGCGCCCGGGTCGGTGGCATCCGCCGGCGCGGCCTGCGCCGATTCCGCGCCAGCCGGACGGCTGGCCAGCAACCAGGCCAGCGAGGAAGCTCCGGACTGGTCTTCCGGCGGAGTGAGCGCCTCCTCGGCGTCGGCCAGGGGAGCTGGCAGCGGCAAGCCGTCCGGCGCATCCAGGCCGTATCCGTCCAGGACGGACAGATCAGCTTCCACCAGCGGGGCCTCGGGCATGTCCCGGGACGCCCCGTCGGCCGCGCCCAGCGCGGACAGCAGCAGGGCAAAGCCGCCAGCGCTCGCCTGCTCTGCGCCCTCGGCTGCCTCGCGCCGCCCCGCGCCGCGCGGGCCGCGGGTCTCCATCCCCTGCGGGACCGTGGTCTCGATCCGACCATGCTGCATGGTCAATGCTCCTCATCGTAGGTGGCGCGCAGCCGCAGGGAAGCGCGCTCGTCAGTCTGTTTCTGCTCGCTGCGCGCGCGGCTGCGCTGCAACTCCGCCTGCCGGCGCTCCAGCACCTTGCGCAGGCTCGCCAGCCGCAGCTCCGCCTGCAGCAACGCCGCCTGCGCGCCCGCCACGCGCTCGTCCTGGCTCGCCACCACCCGCACCTGCAGCCCCGCAGCGTGCTCCAGCCGGCCCAGGAACTGGTAGGACGCGCTCATCACCTCCGGGCCGAGCACGCGCCCCTCGTGTGCCCCCCAGCGCTGCTGGATTTCCCGGGCGTAGCCTTCCAGCTGGTCCAGCTGCCCCTGCGCCGCCTGCCGCGCGCCCTGGACGCTGGCGAGCGTCTGGCGCGCGGCATCGCGGCGGCGCTCCGCCAGCTCGACCGCCACCGTGAAGGCCCTCAGCGATGCGTCCATGCCACGCTCCACCCCGTCCTGTCCGCGCCCGTCATCCGGCCTGCAGCGCCTGCGCCATGCCGGCGACGCTCTCGTCCATGGAGGCGCCCTCGAACATGTCCTGCTGCAGGAAAGCCACCAGGCCCGGCTGCAGCCGGATCGCCTCGTCGATCTGCGGGTCCGAGCCTGCCATGTAGGCGCCGACCTGGATCAGGTCGCTACTCTTTTGGTAGCGCGAATACACGGCGCGGAACCGGCGCGCCAGCTCGAAATGCTCGCGCGGCACCACGTTGTGCATCACGCGCGAGGCCGATTGCTCGATGTCGATGGCCGGATAGTGGCCCCCTTCCGCGAGTGCGCGCGACAGCACGATGTGGCCATCCAGGATGGCGCGCGCCGCGTCGGCGATCGGATCCTGCTGGTCGTCGCCCTCGCTCAGCACAGTGTAGAAGGCGGTGATCGAGCCCACGCCGTTCAGGCCGTTGCCGCTCCTCTCCACCAGCGCCGGCAGCTTGGCGAAGCAGCTCGGCGGGTAGCCCTTGGTGGCCGGCGGCTCGCCGATCGCCAGGGCGATCTCGCGCTGCGCCATGGCGTAGCGGGTGAGCGAGTCCATGAGCAGCAGTACGTGCCGGCCCTGGTCGCGGAAATGCTCGGCAATCGCCGTGGCGTAGGCCGCGCCCTGCATGCGAAGGAGCGGCGGCGCGTCGGCCGGCGCGGCGACGACCACGGCGCGGCCGCGGTCCTGCTCGCCCAGGATGTCCTCGACGAACTCCTTGACCTCGCGCCCGCGCTCGCCGATCAGGCCGACCACGATCACGTCGGCCTGCGTGTAGCGCGCCATCATGCCCAGCAGCACCGACTTGCCCACGCCCGAGCCGGCAAACAGCCCCAGGCGCTGGCCGCGCCCCACGGTGAGCAGCGCGTTGATGGCGCGCACGCCGGTGTCGAGCGGCGTGCGCACCGGGTCGCGCTCCATCGCGTTGATCGGGCTGCGGTCCAGGGGCTCGGCGCGCACCTGCTGCAGCGGGCCGCCATGGTCGAGCGGGATCCCTTGCGAATCCACCACCCGGCCCAGCAGGCCCGCGCCCATGGGCAGGCGCAGCACGCCCGCCTGCATGGCGCGCTCGGCGTCTGTGGCCTGCGGCTCGGCCCCCAGGCGCAGCGGCGGCACGAAGGGCGCAGCCGGCGTCACGCGCGCGCCGCTGGACAGCCCCTGTGTGTCGCCCGCGGGCATCAGATAGGCCTTGTCGCCGGCAAAGCCGACCACCTCGGCCAGCACCGGCGCATCCTGCGCGCCCATGCGCACCAGGCACTGGGCGCCCACGCTTGCGCGGATGCCCGCCGCCTCCAGCACCAGCCCGGTCAGGCGCGTGAGCGTGCCGCGCGTCTCCAGCGGCACGCCGCCCGACAGCCGCGCGCGCGCCTGCGCGGCAAAATCCTTCCAGGCGCTCGCGGGCTCAATCGCCATGGCCTGCCTCGCGCCACACGCCGGTCAGCCCCAGCGCCGCGATGGCGCGGCGCCAGCGCTTGTCCAGCGTGCCGTCGATGACCATCCCGGCCGACTCGACCAGGCACTCGCCCGGCCCGACGGCCGCGTCCGGCAGCCACTCGATGCGCGCGCCGGGGAATTCGCTGCGCAGCGGCTGCTCGAGCAGCCCCCAGTCCTGCGGGTTCAGGCGCACCGTCGCCGGACGGCTCTCGCCCACCAGCATGGACAGCGCCTCGCGCACCACCGGCAGCACGGCGTCGCGCTGCAGCGCCAGCTCGCGCCGCACCACCTGGCGCGCGATGTCGCAGGCCAGCTCCAGCACTTCCTGCGCCATCGCCTGCTGCAATCCACCGAAGCTCTCCTCCAGCGCACGCGCCAGGGCGCCGAGCCGCTGCGCCCCCTCCCGGCCCTGGCCGGCGATGTAGTCGTCCAGGCGCTGCTGCCATTGCAGCGCCGCCTGCTCCTGTCCCTCTGCCAGGCCTTGCGCGTAGGCCTCGGCGCGCGCCTGGGCGAGCAGCGCCTCGTGCTCGGCGGTCGGCAGGGTCGGGACATCGGGCTCCACGGCCGCGGCGGGCTCGGCCGGGCGCACCGGAGCGTCCAGCGGCTCCAGCACCGCTCCCTCCTGCGACACCGCGCCGAACTGCCACTGCGTGACCTCGCCCACCTCCTCCCTCGGGATGAAGCGCGTGTAATAACGGTTGCTGGGGCTGTGGCTCATCGATCGATTCCCGTGCTGCCTCACACGAAGGCGTCGTCCCCGCCACCCGCCAGCGCGATCTGGCCCTCGTCCGCCAGCCGGCGCACGGTCTTGAGGATCTCGTGCTGCTGTGCCTCCACTTCCGACAGGCGCATCGGCCCGCGCGACTCCAGGTCTTCGCGCATGGCCTCGGCCGCGCGCGTGGACATGTTGGCCAGGATCTTCTCGCGCACCTCCGGCTGCGCGCCCTTGAGCGCCACCACCAGGGTCTCCGAGGCGATCTCGCGCAGCACCGTCTGGATGGCGCGCCCGTCCAGCTTGGCGATGTCGTCGAAGATGAACATCTTGTCCATGATCTTTTGCGCCAGGTCGGGGTCGTGGTTGCGGATCGCGTCCAGCACGGTCGTGTCGGCGCCCGAGCGCATCAGGTTGATGATCTCCGCGGCCGTCTTCACGCCCCCGAGCGAGCTCTTGCGTATCTTGTCGCCGCCGGCCAGCACCCGGAACAGCACCTCGTTCAGGTCCTTGAGCGCGGTCGGCTGGATGCCCTCGATGGTGGCGATGCGCAGCATGATCTCGCTGCGCTGGCGCTCCGTCAGGTGCATCAGGATCGCCGAGGACTGCTCCGGGTCCAGGTGCACCAGGATCGCCGCGACGATCTGCGGATGCTCGTTGCGCAGCAGCTCGGCCACCGACAGCGGATCCATCCATTTGAGGCTCTCGATCCCGGAGACGTCGCCGCCCTGCAGGATGCGGTCGATCAGCAGCGCCGCCTTGTCGTCGCCCAGCGCCCGCTTGAGCACGGCGCGCACGTAGTTGCTGGTGTCGGACACCAGCAGGCTCTGCGCCGCCGCGTCCTGCGTGAAGCGGTCGATGACCTCGTCCACCTTCTCGCGCGAGACGGCGCGCATCCGGGCGATGGTCTCGCCGAGCTTCTGCACCTCCTTGGGCGAGAGGTGCTTGAAGACCTCGGCGGCCTCTTCCTCGCCCAGGGACATCAGCATGATCGCTGCGTCGTTCAGGCCTTTTTCGTCCATGGTGTCACCGGTCTCCTGTGCTGCGCGGCAGGGGCTGCGGCGCTCACTCGCCATTCACCCAGGTCTTGAGGATGCTGGCCACCGCCACGGGATTCTCGCGCGCCAGCGCGCGCGCCTTGTCCAGGCGTGCCTGCTCGGGCGTGGGCTGCAGCTCCTCGGCCGGTGCCGGCAGGGCCGGGCGCTCCAGCGCCTCCGATTCGATCGCATCGATCTGCGTCCCGGGCAGGGCAGCCACGGCGACCGCGGCCCGGGCACGGCGGCCGGCTGCGCGCGCCTTGAGCGCCGGGCGCGCCAGCCCGAGGATCAGGATCGCTGCCGCCAGCGAGATCCCCAGCGGCCAGGCGAGCGTGGTCACCAGCTCGCGCACCTCCGGCTGCTTCCACAGCGGCAGCTCGGCCGGCGGCGCCTCCTCCACCAGGAAGGGCGCGTTCATCAGGTTGACCGAGTCGCCGCGCTCCTTGTTGAAGCCGATGGTCTCGCGCACCAGCGCCGTCATCTGCTCGATTTGTTCCGGCGAGAAGGCGCGCGGCTGGGCGGACTTGCCCTCGCCCTCGCCCACCGGCGCGTAATTGACGACCACGGCGGCGTTCACCCGCTTGATGGTCCCGACGCCGCCGCGCGTGACCTGGGTGGTCTTGTCCACCTCGTAATTGGTCACGGACTCGCGCCGGCCGGGGTTGCCGCCCGCCGGGCCGCCCGCTGCGGCCAGCGGCTGCGCCGGCCCGTTGATGGGCGCATCGGCCCCTTGCGGCGGCTGGTTGCTCACCGCGCCGGGCACCCCCGTGGGCAGCTGGCTGCCGGGGGTGGTCCCGCTTTCCAGCACCTGCTGGCTGCGCACGGCGCTGGTCTCGGGCGACAGGTTGGGCCGGTGCTGCTCCACGGTGGAATCGGTGCGGCTGAAGTCCACCTCGGCCGTCACCTGGGCGCGCACGTTGTGGCGCCCCACCACCGGCTCCAGCAGGTCGATGATGCGGCGCGTGTATTGGGCCTCGATCTGCTGCACGTAGGCCAGCTGCTGCGCATCCACCGCCCCGCCAGCGCCGCCGTCGGGCGACTCCGACAGCAGCTTGCCCGTGTCGTCGAGCACGCTCACGGCGGACGGCGCGAGCTCTGGCACGCTGGAGGCCACCAAATGCACGATGCCCGCGAGCTGCGCGCGGTCCAGGAAGCGGCCCGGGTACAGGCTCACCAGCACCGAGGCCGAGGGCTTTTGCTGCTCGCGAAAAAAGCCATTCTGGTTCGGCAGCGCCAGGTGCACGCGCGCGCTTTGCACCGACGACAGCGCCTGGATGGAGCGCGTCAGCTCGCCCTCCAGGCCGCGCTGGAAATTGAGGCGCTCCTGGAACTGCGTGACGCCGAAGCGGCTGTTTTCCATCAGCTCGAAGCCCGACACCGAGCCCTTGGGCAGGCCCTGCGTCGCCAGCCGCAGGCGCGCGTCGTGCACCCGCTCGGCCGGCACCAGGATGGCGCCGCCGCCTTCGCTGTACTTGTAGGGAACGCCCATCTGCGCGAGTTGCGCGACGATCGCGCCGCCATCCTTGTCGTTGAGCCCGGCAAAGAGCACCCGGTAGTCCGGCTGGCGGCTGTAGAAGAAGGCGCCGGCGATGAGCACCAAGAGCAGGGCCGCCAGCGCCCCCCAGCGCAGCTGCTGCGCCCGCTCCATGGCGCCCAGGCGCGCCAGCAGCCCCGGCGCCGAGGCCGGCGCGGCGGCGGGATTCGGTACGGCGGGCACTTCGGCGACGGCGGAGGGCATCGGGGCGGTTCGTTGGGATCGGGTGGGAAGACAGGAGGCCCGGTGCAGGCGCATCACGGGGCGTTGCGGCGATTATGGAAGTCCTGCCCCGGCGCCGTTCGCCCGATAAGGCGGCCGATTGGCCATCATTTCCCGCATCTGCCGGGCGCGGCGGCCCCTACCATTGCGGCAGCCTTCCACCTCCTGCCCCTTGCCCATTTCCGGGGTTTTGCCATGGACCTGCGCATCAACAGCACCGCCCTGCCCGCCACGGGCACGCAACTCGCCCGCCGAGCCACTGCCCCGCAGGGCGGCGCCGGCGAAGTGGGCGGCGGCTTCTCGGCGGCCTTCAAGGACGCATTGAAATCCGTCAGCAGCGCCCAGGAGCGGGCGGCCGGCTTGCAGCGCGAGGTGCAGCTGGAGAATCCGGACGTGAGCCTGGAGGAGACCATGCTGGCGATGCAGAAGGCCCAGATCGGTTTCCAGGCGACGCTGCACGTGCGCAACCGGATGGTGCAGGCCTACACGGACATCATGAACATGCAGGTGTGAGGCGCCCGCTTCCGCGGGGCGGTCCCGCCGCGCCAGGAAGCCAGAATGCAAAAAGCCGGCCACCTCGCGGTGCCGGCTTTTTGCGTTGGGCGCTGCAAAAGGGGGCGGCCCTCCCGCGCCTCGCCCCGATTCAGTGCATCACCTGCGGCTGGCCCTCGAACAGGTGTTCGAACTGCGCCAGCCAGGGTTCGGCCAGATGGCGGATCTGCGCGTCGTTCTTCAGGATGCGCTGCATGATGCGCGTCTTTTCCTTGCGCTCCTCGGGGCTGAGTTCCTGAGCGCGCGCCTGGAAGCGCAGCTGCTCGATCAGCACCGCGCAAGCGCCCTCGCAGCGCACGACCTCGTCCCAGTCCTTGAGCTTGGCGGCTTCGAGCATGCGGGCGCTGCTTTGCTCGATGGCCTTGTAGTAGTCGATGAGTGCGCTGGGCGCCGCCATCTCTGTCATGGATGTAGCTTCCTGCATAGCTTGCCTCAGGCGTGTGCCCGCCCTCCGATCTCGCTCCAGGCGTCCATGACGGGCTGCAGCACGTTCTGAATCTCCTGCACGATCGACGCATCATTTTGCGCCTGGGCCTGCGCCAACCGCATCAGGCAATATGAATAGAGTTGGTGCAGGCTTGCGGCAACCTCACCGCCTGCGTTCATGTCGAGGCCGGCCAGCAGCCCCTCATCGAGCAAGCGGATGGCTTTCCCCAGGTAACGGGCCTTGGTCGCCACGTCCCGGCGCTCGATGGCGACGCAGGCGCTGGACAGGCACCTGCTCAATTCATCGAACAGCAAGGTGATCAGGCTATGGGGCGAAGCGCTCAAGACCCGCGAGTTCAGGTCTACCTGTCGATACGCAGCAGAGGCTCTGGCGCTGGGCGGGGTGTACATGCTGGGTCCTTCCATCTGTCGTCAATGCTCCCAGCATGTATCGGCCACATTCCGCAGAAGTTGAGTGCATGGACCTGAAAAATCGTCCAGGGAGGCGCGCGTTCGAGCAAGGAAAAGCATCTGCATATTCTGCCGCCCAGGACGCGGCACAGCGCATGGAGAAACGGAGCAAATGGGGTGCATGTCGGCCGTTCTCGCCGCGCCCCTCCCGCCAACGGGAGCCCTAAAGTTATCTCTGTAACGCCCGATAACACATGCAACGGGCTCCAAAGGCCCGTCGCCAGAGGCGCACAGGGCACCGCTGGCACCGGTTCAGCCCCCCTCATCCCAGCCAAGGAGCTCATCATGGCCATGACCATCAACACCAACGTT
>NZ_ALEE01000018.1 GCF_000282995.1 Melaminivora alkalimesophila | reverse complement strand
TGGGGCACAGCAGCGGAAATGCCTCGTAGATGCGGGCAATCAGCACCGCCCACAAGTAATGCGCCGCTCGCTTCGGGCGTGCTTCAGGTTCGGGTGTGGGTGTGGCCGCGTTGCCCGGCGCCGCCACCCCAGGTACGCCCGCGCCAGGTTGTGCAGTCTCCACCGTGGCTGGTTGCGACGCAGCAGGCTGAGCCAGCGCCGTTACCGCCGCTCTCAGCGGCGAGTTTGGTGCCAGCACACCAAAGTAGCGGTGCCGGTGGGTGCGTGGCGGTGGCACCAGCGCGGCGATGCGGTCGATCAG
>NZ_ALEE01000017.1 GCF_000282995.1 Melaminivora alkalimesophila | reverse complement strand
GGCGCGTCGGCCGCCACGCCGGCGGGGGCCGGCACTTCGATGCCGGGGGCGGCCGGCGCCGCAGCGGGCGCGGCCGCACCCGGCGCAGCGGTGCCCGGGGCCGCCTTGCCGCTCAGCTGGTTCAGCTCGGAGATGTTGCGTGACAGCTCCGCCATGCGCGTGGCGGTCTCGCCCGCCTGCTTGTCGCGTGCCAGCTGCTCGTCCGCCTGGGTGGCGGCGACGGCGCCCTTCGACAGGGTCAGCTTGTCCGGGCTGGCTTCGGCACGCTGGCGGTCCTGGACCTCGGCCTGCA
>NZ_ALEE01000016.1 GCF_000282995.1 Melaminivora alkalimesophila | reverse complement strand
CCTCGGCCTGCACGCTGCCGCTGGCCGAGCGGTCGGCCGCAGCCACCTGGGCGGTCGGCGCGGCACCGGCCAGGCGGCGGCGGAACTCGTTGAAGTCGCGGCTCTGCGCGGCCACGATGCGGCGCGCCTCGGGCGCCGGGGTGGCCTGCGCGTCGGCCTGGCTGGGCATCTGCAACACCGCACCGGCACGCAACCGGTTGACGTTGCCCTGGATGAAGGCCTCCGGGTTGGCGCGCATCATCGCCACCAGCATCTGGTCGAGCGAGACGCCGGCGGGACGGTGGGCGCTGGCGATGCGGCCGGCCGTGTCGCCCGGGCGCACGGTCACTTCGCCGG
>NZ_ALEE01000015.1 GCF_000282995.1 Melaminivora alkalimesophila | reverse complement strand
CGCATCGATGCCGGTGGCCGCGTGAAAGATGACACCCGGCGATGAGATTCGAGGGGTCGCATCAGCATCGCCCTCGCCCTCCACTTCCTCAAACACCCCGTCCACCACACAAACGTGGAAGTGGACGTGTTCATTGAGGCTGGAGCCGAATCGGTGAATGAAGGCGATGGCACCGATGTGCAGGCCTGCCTTGTCCATATGGGCCGCACCGGGGCTGTGGGTCTGCAGAGTTTGTGCGATCACCCGCAGAAAGATGCGCAGCACCATGCTCAGCACCGCTCCGTCGCG
>NZ_ALEE01000014.1 GCF_000282995.1 Melaminivora alkalimesophila | reverse complement strand
TGCATCGAAGCCCACGACCGCGCTGCGCTGGAGCGGCTGCTGCGCTATTGCGCGCGTCCACCGTTTTCCATGGAGCGCCTACGCAAAGAGGGAAGCAAACTGGTGTACCGCTGTGCCAAACAGCGCAGCGAGCCCACCAGTGACAAGCGTGGTGCCAAGGCAGATGAGCTGCACCTCACACCGCTGGAACTGATCGACCGCATCGCCGCGCTGGTGC
>NZ_ALEE01000013.1 GCF_000282995.1 Melaminivora alkalimesophila | reverse complement strand
AGGGCGGCAACTATTCTGACGCGGGGGGTGACCGCGGCGGCGAGCCCGCAGGCGGGTGCTGGAGTCCGGAAGGGCGCAGCAATTGCGTCGAAACTGGAATCAGTACAGCGCATGAGCCATGCAGATCGGGTCAGCCGCAAGACCAAAAATGAATCGCGCAATCCGAGAAAACTAGCCGCGCACCTTCCGATAGATCCGCGTCAGATCGCGCGTGATGTGCTTGCGTCCTGATGACATACACGTTCGGCGCGTTCGATGAACCGCTGCAACGGCTCCGTCATGCCACCCTCGGTTCGTAACAGATAGGTGGTTATCGATGCGCTCTGACCGGCCAACGGACGGACAACAACATCCGCCGGCTGGCAAGTTGCCAAGTGCGCGGCAGTGGAAAAACCTAGCCCGTACCCTGCGGCCACCAGCGTCAGCATCAACCCGTGAGAAGCGGCATACTCGGCCACAATCGGTTGGACATTGACAGAGCGGAACAGTCGTTCGCTCTGCCGACCGCAACCTTGGCATGCCCGTGGATCACAAAGTACCAGCGGATAGTGACCTGCTCCCCATAGGCCGTACCA
>NZ_ALEE01000012.1 GCF_000282995.1 Melaminivora alkalimesophila | reverse complement strand
GCGCGGCTTAACTCAGGTGTTAGGTCGCTAGGAGCGGTGTTCGTTGTTGCTGTCTTGCGATCGGCGCTTTCTTGTTCCACCCAGCAGCTGTTGGGAATCGTGGCTGTGCGGCTGCGCGCCGGACGTCACGCGGCAACTCGGGCGTTCGCATGTGCTCGCGGCGCTGGCGCTGCGCTGCTGCGTCAGTGGTTTCTCGCTTGGCGCGCGAGGGTTCACGCGGCTGCCCTGTATCGGGCACTCTCCCTTCGCACGCCGCTTCCCGCAGCACTCCGGTTGGCGCTCACGCCGCCCTGCCTCCCGTGCTTCGAGCAACTTCGGGTAGGATCGGGGCGTGCGCTTCGCGCTCGGGCGTCATCGCTTCGCCAGGCTTGGCGCCCTAACAATTCGTTCAAGCCGACGCCGCTTCGTTCCGGCCCTGCGGTGGCAAAGAAAGCCTGCCACCGCAGGGCCTCCACTACGCAGCGCGGCTTAACTCAGGTGTTA
>NZ_ALEE01000011.1 GCF_000282995.1 Melaminivora alkalimesophila | reverse complement strand
AGAGGCTGCTTCGTTGTTGAGGCGAGATTGCTCGCACCAATCGGCTGTTCTTTAAAAATTCACAGAGTCGAAATCAGCGTTGCCGGTGGAGAGCGCCCGCGAGGGTGCACCGCGCCACTGGCAACCAGTTTGATTGCGTCAAAGCGAACGATTTCAATATTGAAATAGTTCAGTAATGACGAATGTTCTCAAAAGGGTAGCGATACCTTGGAAGAAGCACATTTGGCATTACGGCATAACGCGCGAGGTGCAAGACCTCGCAAGCATGGTCTTTGAACCGTTGTGACTGAAAGCCATCCTGGGT
>NZ_ALEE01000010.1 GCF_000282995.1 Melaminivora alkalimesophila | reverse complement strand
TGGGGGTATAGCTCAGCTGGGAGAGCGCTTGCATGGCATGCAAGAGGTCATCGGTTCGATCCCGTTTACCTCCACCACTGAACAATTGAACGTAGAGTTCTTAGGTTTTGACCCTATCGTCTAGAGGCCTAGGACACCACCCTTTCACGGTGGGTACCGGGGTTCGAATCCCCGTAGGGTCGCCAAGTTTGGCTGCGCTTGGACCGGCAACGGTCACAAAGCAGCCACCGACGCGGAGTGGTAGTTCAGTCGGTTAGAATACCGGCCTGTCACGCCGGGGGTCGCGGGTTCGAGTCCCGTCCACTCCGCCA
>NZ_ALEE01000009.1 GCF_000282995.1 Melaminivora alkalimesophila | reverse complement strand
GTTTTTTGTATTGGCTGTTAGCTCTGGTGCAATATTGTTATTCGGCCGCAGCCGCTTTTGAGGCACTGCGACGGTATTTGATAATCAGATACACCACATAAATCTGCAAAGCGGCTGAGGCGAGCTGACCAATAATAGACTGCAGCTCAGTATATTTTTCGGCATATACATACAAAGACAAATTACCGACTGCAAAAGCCAGCCAGGTTAAAGCCGGCACCCCTTCGGAGGTTTTGGTTTTTAATAAGTGCCGCAACTGCATCAGGGTTGCAGCAGGGAAAATAATCGCAGGCACGTAACCTGCCAGTTCAATTAAAGTCATGGTGTTTATCCAGGGAATTAAAACGTAACCAAGTGCAGACGACACTTAGCCAACAGATGATGAAGCATAACAACAACGGATAGGAAATTCAACCGCATGAG
>NZ_ALEE01000008.1 GCF_000282995.1 Melaminivora alkalimesophila | reverse complement strand
CAGGGTTGGTGGAGGATGACGGGATCGAACCGACGACCCCCTGCTTGCAAAGCAGGTGCTCTCCCAGCTGAGCTAATCCCCCTTTTTCGTCCTCGCCTTCGATCGCCTTGCAGGAAGATGGTGGTGGGTCTAGTTGGGCTCGAACCAACGACCCCCGCCTTATCAAGACGGTGCTCTAACCAGCTGAGCTACAGACCCGGCAGCGCCGCTCCCAGCCCCCCCAGCAGAGGGTCAAGAGCAGCCC
>NZ_ALEE01000007.1 GCF_000282995.1 Melaminivora alkalimesophila | reverse complement strand
CCCCCCCCATTCGACTTCTGTGAATTGAGGCCAGGTGCCAGGCAAAGCCATAAAAAGCCAAACCACGCACCCAGCCAAAACCGTTTAAGCCTGATGACCATAGCAAGTCGGAACCACCCCTTCCCATCCCGAACAGGACCGTGAAACGACTTCGCGCCGATGATAGTGCGGATCCCCGTGTGAAAGTAGGTCATCGTCAGGCTACATACC
>NZ_ALEE01000006.1 GCF_000282995.1 Melaminivora alkalimesophila | reverse complement strand
GCACCAGCGCGGCGATGCGGTCGATCAGCTCCAGCGGTGTGAGGTGCAGCTCATCAACCTTGGCACCGCGCTTGTCGCTGGTGGGTTCGCTGCGCTGCTTGCCGCAGCGGTACACCAGTTTGCTTCCCTCTTTGCGCAGCCTGTCCATCGCAAAGGGTGGGCGGGCGCAATAGCGCAAGAGCCGCTCAAGGCCTGGACGGTCGTGGGATTCAATGCACACCCCGGCATCCACCGAGAAACCGCTGTGTTTGTACCCCAGCATCTCTTTTGCCTCGAAGTTCTCCAGCAGCCCACGGCCCACAAAGGCGCGCAGGATACGTTTTTGCAGTGTGGTCTGCACTTGTGCCACGGGTGTCGCATCGATGCCGGTGGCCGCGTGAAAG
>NZ_ALEE01000005.1 GCF_000282995.1 Melaminivora alkalimesophila | reverse complement strand
GGAACAGGCCCTTCTTGACCTTGATGCCTTGGGCCTTGGCCTGGTCTTCCGTCAGGCCCACCCAAGCCACTTCAGGGTCGGTGTAGGCCACGCTTGGGATCACGCGGGCGTTGAAGGCGGCGCTTGCCAGCTCTTTGTTGCCTTGCAGTTCACCGGCAATCACTTCTGCCGCCACGTGTGCCTCATGCACCGCCTTGTGCGCCAGCATGGGCTGGCCCACGATGTCGCC
>NZ_ALEE01000004.1 GCF_000282995.1 Melaminivora alkalimesophila | reverse complement strand
GGCTCGGCCCCGCCGTCGCTGGGCTGGTCGAGTTTTTCGATCCAGCGGCGCGCCTCTTCCAGGTAGGCGGCGCGAGGCGTGACCACCAGGATGCTGTTGAGCCGTTCCACCGGCATGACGCGCAAGGCGCCGAACAGGGGGTTGTTCTCGCCCAGCATGGCCGCCGCCGCGCTGGCGGACGCAGACGCCGACCCTGCCCGGCCGGCCGGGCTGGCC
>NZ_ALEE01000003.1 GCF_000282995.1 Melaminivora alkalimesophila | reverse complement strand
TCGCGGCGCGGCTTAACTCAGGTGTTAGAGCCAAGAAGAGGTGTGCAGTTCAGTGACCAGCGAGAAGCTAACCAGAGTCCAGGCGTATGCGGCCATATTCTCGTCCGTTGCGCTGCCAATCATCGTGGCAGTGTTCGGGTGGGTGGTGCAGGTTCGTCTTTCTGAGGAAAGTCATAATAAAGAATACGTAGATTGACCTGCCCCCTTCAGGCGTGCCAA
>NZ_ALEE01000002.1 GCF_000282995.1 Melaminivora alkalimesophila | reverse complement strand
GGCAGGCTCATGACGATGGCGTCCTCGCGCTGGCCGCCCGGGGCCGGGTAGTAGCCCTTGCGCTCGCCGACGCGGCGGTAGCCGTGCGCCTGGTAGACCGATTGGGCGCGCAGGTTGCTCGCGCGCACCTCCAGCCACAGCCAGCGTGCCCCCTGGCCGCGCGCCCACAGGTCAAGGGCGTCGAGCAGGACGGCGGCCCAGCCCTGGCGCTGGTGGCGCGGCGCGACCGTGAGGTTGAGCAGGTGCGCCTCCTCGACGCCGCGCATGGCGACGAAGTAGCCCAGCAGGTCATCGGGCCCGGCCAGCAGCAACCGGCATTCGTAGCCGGCGGTCATGGAGTCCACGAAGTTGGCACGGCTCCAGGGCTGTGCGTAGGCGCTTTGCTCGACGGCCATGAGCAGGTCCAGCCGCGCGGGCGTGAGCGGCTCGAAGTGCAGGGGCGGGGAGGCGGCGCGGCGCGGCATGGCGGCAGGAACAAGGGCGTGGTGCGTCACGCCGCCG
>NZ_ALEE01000001.1 GCF_000282995.1 Melaminivora alkalimesophila | reverse complement strand
GGCGAGCGCGCGCTCGAGATCCACGTCGGCCCGCTCGCGCAGGTGGAGACGGCGGACGCCATCAAGGAGCTGTTCCGCGACATTCCAGGCCTCGGTACCATCTCCGACCTGCCCGAGGACCGGCCCGGGATGCGCCGCTTCGCGGTGCGCACCACTTCCACCGACGAGGACCTGCTGGACCTGTTCGTCTTCCATGTGGCCAAGGAGCAGGTGAAGATCCTCCCGCAGGGCGCCGCGGCCGGGGCGGGTGCCGACGCCGTTCGGCCGGTCGAACCGCAGGAGCACCTTCCGCAGGACACGAACCACGCCGAGCCCTACGGCTTCTTCCCGGGCTCGCCCGGCTTCCCGACCGCCGCCGCGCCCGCGTCCG